>NZ_JBBIAR010000079.1:0-43348 GCF_054185165.1 Bradyrhizobium sp. UFLA05-109
GCGCAGGAATGGACAGGGATTGTTCGGCGACACCTGGATCGAGGGGTCGAAGGGGGGCTTCGAAGCGGAGTCATGCATGGCCCAAAATCCTGAAAACAGCGAATCATGAAAAGCAGACGCGCCGATAGAGCGCGGAAAGTCCTAACAAAGCGAAAGTGCTGGACCGGCAGCTTATGCTACTACAGCGTGCAACGAAGTGTGGCCGAATTCATTGTCCTGTCAACAGAAGCGCGCGTGACAGCGCCACCCTGCAGCGGTTTGCCCTTCAGGAATCGGCGGCGCGTTTGACGTCGCTCTGGACGAGGCTGAGCTTGACGAGCGGGACGCCCGCTTTCAGTAGCCCTTCGCGGTAATGGGCGAGGTCCGGAGCCTGCTTCCAGTGAAAATTCCTCAAGTGCCGTTCGACTGTCAGGCTCGGGTAATTGCTCAACAGCACCTCGGCGGCCTCAGTGGCTTCTTCCGCCCGCCCGAGCTGCGCCAGTGCCGCGGCGCGGATCGCGAGCGCCTGCATGTGGTTCGGATTGATGTAGAGCTGCTCCCGGGCCCACGACAACGTCGCGTCGTATTGGCCCAGCATATAATGGCTGAATGCGTTCAGCGCCGCCCATTGGTAGCGCGGATCGCTGTTGCCGCGCTGCGCCGCCGTCGAGAACAGCTCGATCGCCTGGCGATGCTCGCCGATGACGAAGTGGCAGATGCCGAGTACGCCGCGCGCGCCCATGTCGTAGGGGTTGAGCGCGACCGCGCGCTTGGCGGCGTCCATCGCAGCCTCGTAATGCCCGTCCTGTGCATGGACCCAGGACAGGATCGAGAATGCGAAGGAGGACCGCGGGTCGAGCCTGACGCTGGTCTCGGCCAGATGCATCGCGGCGCCCCACATCTCGCGGGAGCCCTTGACCCAGCCGAACTGGATGCTCTGGAGCTGGATCGTCGCGAGATAGGCATGCGCGATCGACAGCTTGGGATCGAGCGAGATCGCCTCCTTGAACAGCGCGATGGCGGTGTCGAAGTCCTCCTTGGTCTGCCGGTAGTAATGTGACAGCCCCTTCAGGAAGCGGTCCCAGGCGGTGACGTCATTGGTCTGGCGCGCAGGTGCGGAGGCTTCGGCGCGGAAGATTTCGGTCGCGATCGCCGCCGACAGGTTGGTCGTGATCTCGTCCTGCATGGCGAAGAGGTCGCCGATGTCGCGATCGTAGCGGCCGGTCCAGAGCTGCTCGCCGGTCTCCGGCGCGATCAACTCGGCCGTGACGCGGATCTTGCTGCCGGCGCGCCGCACCGAACCCTGGATCAGGTAGGTCGCGTCGATCTCGCGCGCGATCAGCCGGGTCGAGAGATTCCTGCCCTTGAAGGCGAAAGTCGAGTTGCGGCTGAGCACGCGATAGAAGGACTGCAGGGCCAGCGCGTGGATCAGATCCTCCGTGAGGCCGTCGGAGAAATATTCGTCGCCGGCGTCGCTCAAATTGGCAAACGGCAGCACGCCCACGATCGCGGTGCGATATTGCTGCGGCAGCGCCGAGACCTCTTTGGTCTGCGCCACCTTTGCGGACGTGCCGTCCGGCGTCCAGGTGAAGACGCCCACCGGTTGCTTGATGTTCTTGAAGCGGTGCGTGCCGGCGTCGGCCAGGGGCATGTTGAGATGCTTGCCAGCCTCGCCATAGGCCTTGGCCGAGATCGCGAACCCTCCGGGGCTCGCCACCGATTCGAGACGGACGGCGATGTTGACGTCATCGCCAAACACCTCGTCCTCGTCGACGATGATGTCGCCCATGTGGATCCCGAGGCGGAACTGCATCGCGCGGTCGGCGGGCAAGTGGTCGTTGCGCTCCGCCATCAGCATCTGCATCGCGATCGCGGCTTCCGTGGCGCCGACGATGCTGGGGAATTCCAGCAGGAAGCCGTCGCCGGTGTTCTTCACGACGCGGCCGCCATGATTGAGAATAATGGGATGGATCGCGCTGCGATGGGCCTTGAAGACGGCATGCGTGCCGGCCTCGTCAGTGCCCATCATGCGCGAATAGCCGGCGACGTCGGCGCAGACGATGGCGGCCAGGCGTCTCTCCATATCCTCGCGGGCTCCAAGGGATCGGGCACCGGCCACCGGCGTGTCGGTCTTCCGCGAATCCGTGCATTTCCAGAACCTAGCCCTTATAGAGCACGCGCGGGCAAGCGGAAGTGTGATCCGCATTGCAATTTCGTTGTAAATCCTACGCAAATCCGGTGGTGGACGCAGCTCGCCGAGCCAGCTAAGCCGGCCGCTTGGCAGCCTTCAGGGACGCGCGACATGCTCGGCATTCACGAACTCTGGCTTTTCGTCCTCTCGGGCGTGGCTCTCAACATCACGCCGGGACCGGATACGGTCTATGTCATGGGCCGCAGCATGCAATTGGGCTGGCGCGGTGGCGCGGCGGCGACGTTCGGCATCAGCTGCGGCTGCTTATTCCATGTCACGGGTGCGGCAATCGGCCTCTCCGCGTTGCTGATGGCCTCGTCCACCGCGTTTTCGGTCGTAAAGCTGGTCGGCGCCGCCTATCTCGTGCTGACTGGCTTGCAGATGCTGTGGTCGCGACCGGTGCTCGCCGGTTCCCTGACGCGCGAGGATGGACGGACGCCGCTCCGGCGGGTTTTCCTCCAGGGCGTCTTCACCAACGCGCTCAATCCCAAGGTCGCGCTGTTCTTCCTGGCCTTCCTGCCGCAATTCGTCGCAGCCGATGCCCCGCACAAGCCGCTCGCCTTCCTGACGCTTGGCCTGATTTTCATCTCCACGGGTACACTCTGGTGCCTGTTCCTGGCGGCGTTCGCGGCGCGCGCCGCGCAGCGGCTGCGGCGGTCCGATGGAATCCTCGCCTGGATCAACCGCGCGCTCGGCGGGTTTTTCGTCTATCTCGGCTTCCGCGTCGCGATGCTTCAAGCGCGTTAAACAAACTCTTTGAGCAGCGCGCTACCGACGAGGTAGAGGCCGAGCAGGATCATCGCGATCAAGAACCAGCGGCGAAATGTCTCGGCCGGCATCTTCGAGCGCAGCGACTGGCCAATGAACATGCCGGCAAAGGCACAAGCCATGGCGACGATGCCTGGCACGGCGTTGGCTGAAGTCAGCAGCCCGCCCGCGGTGAGGTTGAAGGCGAGCGCGAGCGTTGCCACCGTGAAGAACACGCCGAGCGCCTGCACCAGCTCGTCCTTTTCCATCCCAATTGCCTGCATGAACGGCATCGATGGAACCACCTGCACGCCGGTTGAGGCCGAGATCACGCCGGTGACGACGCCGACGGCGCCGCCGACCCATTTCTCGTTCTTCGGCGCGATGCGGAACTGGAACTTGTTCAGCCCGATGATCGCGTAGATCACGAGCAGAACGCCGAGCACTACCGTGCCGTAGCGGGCATAGGGGCCGGTCAGCGCGCCCGCATTGAGCCAGCTCCCGATCACGGTGCCGAGCATCAGCGGCCACAGCCGCCTGAGGATGTCGAGCAAATGAGGGCCGACAAAGGTCTGCCAGATGTTGGTGATGATCGCCGGCACGATGACGATGGCGATTGCCCGGCCGGGCGCCATGGTCACGGCGAGCAGGCCCATCGACACGGTCGGCAGGCCGAGCCCGATCACGCCCTTGACGAATCCGGCGAGCAGGAAGACGGCGGCAATCAGAATGATGAGCGGGTCGATCATGCCGACCACATTGACCGATCGGCGGGGAAGGCACAATCTGGAGGATACGGAGATAGCCTTCGCCCTTGACGAAGGCTGAAGGAGATTGTTCCGTGCGATTCGACCTCGTCGACCTCCAACTCTTCATCGCGGTGGCCGACCAGCGCAGCATCACCCGCGGTGCCGAGCGCTCGCATCTTGCGCTGGCCTCTGCCAGCGCCAGGATCAAGGGCCTGGAGGATGCGTTTGGCGTCGCACTCTTGAAGCGCGGCCGGCGCGGCGTGGAGTTGACCGCCGCGGGGGAAAGCCTGCTTGAGCATGCGCGGCTCGTCATCCACAATGTCGATGCACTCCAGGGCGATCTCGCCGCCTATGCCAGCGGCGTGCGTGCGAGCGTGCTGTTGCTCGCCAACACCTCGGGGCTGTCCGAGCATCTGCCGCGGGCGCTCGCGGCTTTCCTGCGTGAGCATCCCGACATCAATGTCGACGTTGAGGAGCGCGAGAGCGCCGATATCGCGACCGCGATCGCGAGCGGCGCTGCCGATCTCGGCTTCGCCGCCGAGCATGCTTTGCCCGACAGCATCGAGCGATTCTTGTTCAGCGAGGATCGGCTGACCCTGGTGGCCGCTCGGCGCAGCGAACTCGGCAGTCGGCGTCAAATCGATTTCCAGGAGGTGACGGATCGCGATTTCGTCGGGCTCACCGCCTCGACCGCATTGCAGGTTCATATTTCCCGGCATGCGGCGAAGCTCGGCGCGCGTCTGCGCGTGCGGGCCCGCCTGCGCGATTTCGACGCGATCTGCCAGATGGTTGCCGCCGATGTCGGGGTCGCCGTCGTTCCGGAGACTGCGGCGAAGCGCTGCGCGCGATCGATGCCGATCGTGCCGATCCGGATCCGCGATGGCTGGGCCAATCGGAGGTTGACGATCTGCGCGCGAAGCTTCAAGGCATTGCCGCGCCCCGCCAAGCAACTGGTGGAGCACTTGCGCGCCGCAGTTCGGAGCTGAGATCATATGTTGAAGGTGTGGGGACGACGCAGTTCGTTCAATGTGCAGAAGGTGATGTGGCTGATCGGCGAACTCGGTCTCGCCCACGAGCACATCGATGCCGGCGGCTCGTTCGGCGGCCTCGATGTGCCGGAGTTTCTGGCGATGAATCCGCACGGCCGTGTTCCGGTTATCGATGATGACGGGACGATCGTCTGGGAATCGCATGCCATCCTTCGCTATCTCGCAGCGCGCCACGGGGCGGAGCGGTTTTGGTCGGAGGACCCGGCTGTGCGGGCGCGCGTCGACGGCTGGATGGACTGGTCGCAGACGGCGCTCCAGCCTGATTTCCTCACCGGCGTATTCTGGGGATTCTTCCGCACGCCCGAGGACCAGCGCAATTGGCCCGCGATTCGCGCAGCCCTTGCCCGCTGTGCGCAGCATTTTGCCAAGTTGGAACGGCTCCTCGAACAGCAGCCGTTCCTGCTTGGTGAGGAGTTATCACTTGCCGACATCACGGCCGGCACGTCGCTCTATCGCTATTTCGAACTGGAGATCGAGCGTCCCGCGCTGCCGGCGGTGGACCGCTGGTACCGCACATTGCAGGAACGGGCGGCGTTTCGCGCGCATGTGATGATTCCGTTCGGGGAATTGCGCGGCCGGCTCGCTTATTAGAGCATGATCTGGAAAAGTGTGAGGCGGCTTTCCCTCGCGACGAACGCGGAACGCGTTTGCGCGGAGATCATCCTAAAATAATAAGCTAAAGCGCGATGACCAATCACATCGCGCTTTAGAATCACTTCGCCGTCTCGACGCCGGCGTCCTTGATCACCTTGGCCCATTTCGCAGTCTCGTCCGCGATGAACTGTCGGAAATGCTCGGGGCTATCGCCGATCAGCGTCGCCCCTTGCGCGGCGAGCTTCTCCTTCACGGCGGCATCAGCCATCGCTTGCGTCGCGAGGCGGTGCAGCTTGTCGACGATCTCTTTCGGCGTGCCCTTCGGCGCCACCATGCCGTACCAGTTCTCGATCCGCAGGTCCGGAAAACCCGCTTCGGCCGTGGTAGGTACCTCGGGGGCGGTGGGTGCGCGGTCGGGCGAGCCGACGGCAATGGGTTTCAAGGCGCCCGCCTTGATCTGCGGCAGCAGCACCGGGAGGTCGAGGAAGGTCATCTGCACCTGCTGGCCAAGGAGATCGTTCACCGCGGGCGCCGCTCCGCGATAGGGCACGTGCACGATGTCGATTTTCGCCGTCAGCTTGAACAATTCGCCGGCAAGATGCGGCAGGCTGCCGGGTCCCGAGGAGGCGAAGTTGAGCTTGCCGGCCTGAGCCTTCGCCAGCGCGACCAGCTCGTTCATGTCTTTCGCCGGCACGTTGGTTGCGACGACCAGCATCTCCGGCACGGTTGCGACCAGCGTGACCGGCGTCAGGTCGGCGTGCGTGTCGTAGGCGACCTTCTCCATGCTCGGGCTGATCGTGAGCGCCCCGGCGCTGGAGATCGCGATCGTGTAGCCGTCGGGAGTGGCCTTTGCGACCGCATCGGTGCCGAGCACGCCGCCCTGGCCGCCGCGATTGTCGATCACGACCGGCTGGCCCGATATCTCGGACATGCGCTGGCCAATCACGCGGGCAATGATGTCGTTGGGGCCGCCGGCCGGGAACGGCACGATCAGCTTGATCGGCTTGGCGGGGAAATCCTCAGCCATCGCCAGCGACGGCAGGAGCAGCAGCAATCCCAATACCAATCCGGAGAGAAGCCTGCGTGAGACGGTCATGCAAGCCCTCCGCTCGCGTTGTTATTGGTTGAGGAGTTTCAGCGCTTCTTCGTGCACGCGGGGATCACCGGCGGCGATGATGCGGCCGCCGCCTTGCGCGGGCTTGCCCTCCCAGGTCGTGACGATGCCACCGGCGCCGGTGACGATCGGGATCAGCGCTGCGATGTCGTAAGGCTTCAGCTCGGTCTCGACCACGAGGTCGACGTGACCGGCGGCCAGCATGCAATAGGAGTAGCAGTCGCCGCCATAGCGCGACAGCCGCGCGCCCTTCTCGATGCGGCCGAAGATGGCGCGGTCGCGCTCGTTCATCAGAAGAGGGCTCGTGGTGTAGGTCGTCGCTTCGGCAAGCGAGGCGCAGCGGCGGACCTGCAGGCGGCGCTCGCCGGAGGGGCCTTTGTAATTGGCCGAGCCGTTGTCGCCGGAAAACCGCTCGCCGATGAAGGGCTGGTGCATCATGCCGAATACCGGCGTGCCCCTGTACAACAGCGCGATCAGCGTGCCCCAGATCGGAAAGCCGCCGATGAACGATTTTGTACCGTCGATCGGGTCCAGCACCCACACATAATCGGCGTCCTCCCGCTCGTTGCCGAATTCCTCGCCGACGATGCCGTGCTGGGGGAAGTTGGCCTTGATCAGCCGCCGCATCACCGCCTCCGCGGCGCGGTCGGCTTCGGTGACGGGGTCGAAATCCTTGGTCTTGCTCTTGTCGTCGATGGACAGCGAGGTGCGGAAGAACGGCAAAATGGTTTCGCCGGAGGCGGTGGCAAGCCGTCCGATGAAGGCTGAGAAATCGATCACCGTCACAGGCCTGTCCCTTGAACCCGAAAGCCAAACGAATGCTGGCTATTGCCTAGCTCAAATCGAGAGGCTCGGGCAGCGCTCTCTTGAATTGCACCCTGGTATTTTGGATGCAGTCCCCCGGCCGCCTCGTCGAGCCATCCGCTGACCAAATATCGATCATGGGTTTGAGAGCTTAGTTCCGGGTATGCCTCATTGGTATGCAAACGATAATCAACCCATTGAAATTCCTTATTAAAGAAACTGAATCCGGGTTTCTGCGGAGACATTGGAGCCCTGTGTTTTTTGCATAGGAAACGGCTCGAAAGCCCTTGCGCTTTGTGCAGCGCAGTCGCATATTGTTGCGGTGCGGTAGCGCCTCGCGTTACCGCTGCCCTCCTTGGGCGTTTCCTCCCTAGACTTGGGCCGCTTGCTCATAACAAGCGGCCCTTTTTTCTTGCCCATTTTCCTGGTCGATCATTTTCATTTCGATGCGCGCATCGGGGCGAAGCGAAAATCGGATCGCGTATTGAGAAGACCGTCGTCGCGACCTGTGATAGGCGCGGAAGATATTGCCGCTTATTCAGCCGCGGCCTGGAACGGTCCGAGATCGCCGAACGGAATCGTCGTGGCGAGCACGTCCGACAGGATCGCGAAATCCGCCGCGACCTGGTCGAAGCGCGGGCCGCGCTCGCGCCGCCGCTCGTCCATATAGATCGCGCGGTTGAGCTCGAGCTGCACCGCGTGCAGGCCGCTCGCCGGATTGCCGTAGTGCTCGGTGATGAAGCCACCGGCATAGGGCTTGTTGCGCCCGACCGAATAGCCGAGCCCGCTCAAGGTCTCCTCGACCCGGTCGGGAAGCAGCGGCGTGCAGCTCGTGCCGTAGCGGTCGCCGATCACGACATCGGGCCGGCGCGGCTCGTCGCGCGAGACGCCGACCGAGGGCATGGAGTGGCAGTCCACCACCACCACGGTGCCGAACATCTGGTGCACCTTGTTAATAAGCCGCCTCAGCGCGCGGTGATATGGCTTGTAGAGCGTCTCGATTCGCGCGAGCGCGTCGTCGACCGCGATACGTTCGCGATAAATCTCCTGGCCGTCGCCGACGACGCGCGGAATGGTGCCGAGCCCGCCCGCAACACGCATCGAGCGGGTATTGGCAAAGCTCGGCAGCCGACCGGAAAACATCCGCGGGTCGAGCTCGTAGGGCTCTCTGTTCACGTCGACATAGGAGCGCGGGAAATTGACGCGCACGACCGGAAAGCCGCGCGCGCTCAAATGCCCGATCAGCTCGTCCATGAAGGAATCTTCCGAGCGGCGGAGTGTCGGCAGGTCGATGCGCGAGGCCGCCAAAAAATCGTCCGGATAGACCGAGCCGGAATGGGGCGAGTTGAAGATGATCGGCGCCCGCCACTCGACGGGCTCGATAATCTCGAACGGTGGCGACAAGTCGCCGTCAAACCGGGGCATTTTGGTCAGTTTCGTCCCTCTGATTATCCGCGAGAATCCGGATTGGACTCGAACAGGCCGGCAAAGCGGGGCTCTTATGTGTCGTCATTGTCAGGAATCGCAACCATTCTGCCAAGTGAAAAGTACGGGTGCGCGCTGGAACGTGTCTTAACCGTGCAGGCATCGCGGGTGCGGGGCTCGATTGATTCGTGCCCCATTCCGGTTCACAAAGAGCGCTCTGTGTGCGGCCGAGGGACGCATTTTTCACCCGAAATTTACCCTCTGTCGGGCTTACTGAACTCTAGTAGTGTACCCTGGGGATTCGACGTTTCCTGCCATGCCAAAAATCCTGCTCGCCGAAGACGACAACGACATGCGCCGCTTCCTGGTCAAGGCGCTGGAAAACGCCGGCTTTCAGGTCTCCTCCCACGACAATGGCATGTCGGCCTATCAGCGGCTGCGGGAAGAGCCGTTCGAGATGCTGCTGACCGACATCGTGATGCCGGAGATGGACGGCATTGAGCTCGCCCGCCGGGCCTCGGAACTCGACCCCGACATCAAGATCATGTTCATCACCGGCTTCGCCGCCGTGGCCCTGAACTCGGATTCGGAGGCCCCCAAGAACGCCAAGGTCCTGTCCAAACCGGTCCATTTGCGGGAATTGGTGAGCGAAGTGAACAAGATGCTGGCGGCCTAAATCGGTCGCCTTCCGTCCTTGCGCGGGCTCCCCTGAGCCGTTATAGGGACCGCACCCGATTTTCTTGGACTTCTAGGGCACGTAGCTCAGCGGGAGAGCACTACCTTGACATGGTAGGGGTCACAGGTTCGATCCCTGTCGTGCCCACCATCTTCTTCAATCAATTGGGCACCCTGCGCCTAAGGCCTGAAGAGGTGGTTTCCGCTAAATCCGGTTTGCGCATTAGAGGGGCCGGCCGGGTTAGTCTGGGTGGCCAGCGCACGAGTTCGGACGGCCCATCGGCTAGGATCGATGCCGAAGAATAGGCCCGGTTCGATCCCCATCGGTCTGATTGTGCCGATCACGTCTCCGTCCCACAGTCGGCGTTTGTAGGCTCACGATCGTTCGGCTCAGAGAACTCCACAAGAAGAGCACCAGGGAAGCTGCGAAGCGACAACGCGCATCGGCTCGTGCCGAACCGCTCGAAGCCTCGATCGTCCCAAACACATGTATGGGTCCAGATCGTCAGCGCTCGATCCAGACGGTCATTCCCGGCGCGAAGTTTGCCGCAGCCTTCTCGGGATCGAGACGCAAGCGCAGCGTGTTGCGGTCATGATCCCCGATCACCCGTTCGGCTTGCCAGGTGGCGAATACGCCGAGCGGTCTCAGCTCGGTGACGAGGGCCTTGATTCCGGCGTCCGTCCCGTTCCGCGCCACGTTCACCGTGTCGCCCATCGCGAGCCGATCGAGATGGTCCTCGCGGACATTGAAGGAGAGCCATTGCTTGCCTGCTGCTTCGACCATCAGGATCGGTTGGCCGGCACGGACGTTTTCGCCGACCTCCGCGGCGATGACGCTGACCGTGCCGTCGGCTGGGGCGCGCAGCACCATCTTGTCGAGACGACGTTCGAGCACGGTCACGGCTGCGGCCGCGGCCTGCACCTGCGCGTCCGCGATCGCTCGTTCCTCCCGGGTCGGGCCCGCCACGGCCGCACCATAATTTGCCTGGGCCTCGGCAACATCGGCGCGTGCGCTTGCGACATCATTCTCGGCCTGGTCCAGCGCCTGTTGGGACTCAAAGCTCTGGCGCGCCAGCGTACTAGTCCTTGTGAGCTGGGCCTGCACGTAGTCGAGGCGGGCGTCTGCCTTGGCGATTGCAGCTTTTAGAGACTCGGCCTGTTCATGACGAACGCCCGCATAGACGTTGTTGCGGTTGGCTATTGACGAGCCAAGCGCGGCGCGCGCCTGGTCCAGCTGAGCGGTTAATTCCACCGCGGAGAGCCGCGCCAGGACATCGCCCGCGTGCACTTGGGCGCCCTTCTCGACGGTAATCGACATAAGTTGGCCGTTCACTTCGGGCTCGACCCTGATTTCGGTCGCTCGCACCACGCCAACGATTGCACCCGCAGATCCGGTTCGACGCGTGGAATAGATCAGCGCGCCCGCGACGAGCGCGAGCGGAATCGCGACGATGGCGACGCGACTAGCCTTGCGCATGTTCCTGTCCTCTCTTGACGGAAAATGCCGAGATCACGGCAAGCGCGAAATAGCCGAGCGCCAGACACCAAAGTGTGAACCAGTCATGCGCGACCTCCCAGATGCTGGCTCCCATCTGGTTGATGCGCACGAGGCCGTCGATCGCGGAGTCGGCCGGGAACAGCCGGCCGAATGCAAGGGCCGCGTCAGGGATCGCTTCGCGCGGCCACGCAAACCCAGCCATGAAGAACTGCGGGAGGCTCGTCGCCAGCAGGAGGATTGTTGCGTTCTCCGGCCGCGTGAACCAGGCCCCGACAGCCTGTCCCATGAAGCTCGTCGCCAGCAGAAAGATACTCGCAAGTGCGAGGATATGAGGAAGATGTCCGAGTGTCGAAAAACCGTAAATGCGCGGCAGCACGATGACGTAAAGCGCGAGCGCCGGAAGGTAGATGGTCAGGTGAGCCACGCCGCGGCCGAGCACGCCGGCAAACGCTCCGCCCCCCGCCGCCAGCGCAGTGCCGGTCAACATCGCCGCGCCGATCAGGAGGGTTTGCTGCAGGATCAGGACGAACGCGGCCGGAACGACGTAACTTGCATACCCGCCCACCGGATTGAAGATCGGCTGGAGCAGAACGTCGGCCGGACTCGAACTCGCGAGCTTCGCCTTGACCAGGCTCCCATCCGAGCGCGCGCCTCGTGAAATCAGCTCGGACGTCAACGCTCCGATGGCGGTGGCTATTCCGCTGGCGCTCGATCTGAATATGAACAGGTAGGTCGCATCCGCGTAGATCGGGATGTGGGCGGTGATGCCTTTGAGCACATCGCGCTCAGTGTTCGGTGGAATCTCGACGGCGGCAAAGGCCTGTCCACGATCGATTGCGGTGCGTGCTTCGGCAAGCGTGCGGGCGCGAACCACCACGTTCAAGGCGCCACTCGCATCCAGCGTCTCGACGATCTGCCGGCTGAGATCGCTCAGATCATTGTCGACGACCGCGATGGGAAGCTTGCGAAGGATCTGATTCAGATAGGGCTGCGGATAATAAATGCCGTAGACCAGGGGAGCCAGGAACAGGAGTGTGAAGGCGCTCCGCGTTCCGAGCACGCGTCGCCACTCCGCGTTGAAGGCACCGCCGATGCCGCGCGGCACTTCCTCTATTTCGGGCGGCTCGGGAGGGCGCGCCGTCGCAAACCAGCCCTTGCGGGTGACGCTCGCCATGCGCAGCAATGCGAGGCCGGCAAAGAGCACCGCCAGGCCCGCAAGTACCGCGAAGGGAATGGCCGAGTCCGAGACCGGCAATCCGCGCGCCGCTTGCCCCAGCAAGACTGCCATGTACCAGCGCAGCGGCAGGATCGCGCTCCAGGTTTGTGCAAAGGCATTCATGCCGATGGTGGGAAAGCCGACGCCGGCGTAGCCGAACGCGGGAGAGGCAATGAGGCCCGCAAGTCCGAGCCCCGTCGCCAGATCGCCGACCAGGAGCTGGAGCAAGGCACCCAGCGACAAATAGGCAATGATGAGCAGGGAGGCCGCGGCGACCATCAATGGCAGGTCTCCCCTGAAGGGGATTTCCAGCACGCCCTCCAGAAACAGCGGCTCGACCAGCATGATCAGGACGAAGATGACGAACAGCGGCGTGAGCTTGCCGGCCAGCGCGACCACGGGATCGCCACCGGCACTTTCGAGCCAGGCCCGCGCGTCGCGACGCCGGAACTCGGAGCCGACGGAATAGCCGGCGGCAAGCGTGATCACCACATGGATGATGGTCGGCAGCAGTGCGCGCAGCAGAAATTGCGCATAGTTCTTTTGCGGATTGACGAGCGCGATGGTCTCCGCCTTGAGCATTCCCAGGGACGCAGGCGCAGGCGCAGCGCGACTGGCAGGAGCGGCCACGGCCGCCGCGGCGGAAAGCGAGTCGCTCAGGCCCGAGGACGCGATGCCGGACGGAGTCAGGAACTGCTGGTTATAGAATCCGACGACCTGCGGCCGGCGCTGGGCTTTCAGGTCGCGCTCGAAATTCGGCGGGACATAGATGGCCGAAATCGATTTGCCGGAGCGTATGTCCTCGACGGCCGTGGACAGCGTGCCGGAGCGGTCGACGATCTTCAGGCTCGGAGACGCAGCAACGTATTCCACCAGGGTACGCGAAGCGTCCGACTTGTCCTCGTCGACGACCGTCACCCCGAGCCCGCGGATGACAGGATGGCTGAACACGGTCGTAAGGACCACGAACGCAAAGAGCGGCACGGCGAGGATCAGCAGCAGCGCTACACGATCGTGAAGCAGCCAGCGGCACTCGCGCCGCACGACCAGCAGAAATCCGGGCTTTGGCGATGGCCTCATTGCCGTGACCGCCAGTCAAGATAGGCGCTCATTCCCGGTCTCAGTTCCGGCACCGGCTGGACCGGGTAGGCGCGGATCGAAAACGTCCGCAAGTCGAAATCGCCCGTAGCCCGCGTGGCCCGCCAGCTCGCATACTCGCCCTTGGTCGCAATGAGCTTGACCTCGACGGTGATGCGGCGGTCATCGAGAGCCGGAATACGGACATCGAAGCGATCGCCGACCTTGAGGCTCTTCACGAGATCTTCGCGAAGATCGAAGTGGATCCAAACGTCGGCCAGATCGATCAGGGTGACCAGCGGCACGCCGGGCGACACATATTCGCCCGGCTCCACGTTGCGCTGGTAGACTTGCGAGGCGACTGGGGCATAGATCACGAGCTGATCAATGATCGATTGCACACTCTGGGTATCGGCATCGGCTTTCTCGACGTTGGCCTTGGCGATCGCCCGTTCCTCCTGCGTGTAGCCATTGATCGCCTGTTCATAAGCCGATTTGGCCTGATCGACCGCGCGTTCGCTTTCGTGCAGCGCGTCGGTCACCTGATCGAGCCGAGCTTGCGGCGCGTTGCCTTGCTCGGTCAAGATATGCGTGCGGTCAAACGTCTTCTGCGCCAGCACCAGCGCCGCCTGCGCACGCTCCATCTCCGCCTTCCGTGCGGCAACGGTCTCGACACGCGTTCCGATGAGCACATTGGCGAGCTGAGCGACGGCCACGGCCTTCGCCGCTTTCATCTGCTCGAGCTTGGCGACGGTCTCTGGATTGTCGATCCTTATGAGCACGGCCTTCGCAGGCACGTTCTGGCCGCGTTCGACCGGTATTTCCTTCACCCGTCCGTCGACGCGTGCAGCGATGTCAAACCGCGTGGCGTCAGCCTCGCCCTGAACAAGCAGAGGCTCGGGCCGCAGCAGATAATAGACGGAAAGCGCGACGACGACCGCTGCGATGGCGCCTACGACGATGGAAGGACCGCGCCTCGCGGAAGGCCTGCTCTTCTCGTGTCCGTCACCGGGAGCGTCGAATGCACCTTGAGGCTCCTTACCGGAGCTCGACACTTTGTCCATACCCGACTCCATCCAGCTCCAAAGTGCTAAATGTCTGGAATGACGCGACGTTCGGTGTCGTAACTCGAGTGATGGTACTTCATATTCGGAGCGACTGGCGAACTATTTTGCGGCTGCTCGCGGCCGTCCAAGCATACCTGTTCTAGCGCCCACGCTCTCATTCAATATCGGGGCAAGCATTCGCGGCACTGTTGCCCCCGAAGGCAGACTGAGTTTGCGTCGGATAGTCATACAGGTTTCGCATGGCGGAAGTCACCAAGCGGAACAATCGAAGCGCGGGTCTCGGCACTCCCGCGAAGCGCGTCCGGCGTAGCTTGAGCGAAGCGAAAGCGTAGGCGGACCTGTTGTCGCTGGGGGAGCGCGGGAACAGCTTGAGGTGGTTCGGCATTGATTCGCCATGCCGAAAACATTCAAGACGGGCGATCACGTGAGCTGGAATTCCGAGGCCGGCCGGGTGCGCGGCCATATCCTGCGCGTGCACCGGAAGGATGTTACCTATAAGGGCTACGTCCATCACGCGAGCCCGGACGATCCGCAATACGAGATCAGGAGCGACAAGACCGATCACGTCGCTCTCCACAAGGGCAGGGCGCTGCGGCTGTTAACGAGCTGATGGCGTGTTCTCGCACGTTGTTCTGGATTGCGCCGCGCCCCATCCGGGCTACGCTCGCTGCTCCTTCATCTGCGAGGCGAGGCCGCCATGAGCGTTTCCGTCATTGAGCAGGCAAAAATCCAGGCACAGGTCCTGATCCCCCTCGTGAGGGCGCTCCAGGAGGAACTGGGCGAAGCCCGTGCGAACGCGCTGGTGCGCAGCACGCTCGGCGACCTCTATCGCCGCTACGGCGAGGAATTCTGGCGGGCGAAGAACGAGCCGGATCTCGGCAAGGCCGTGTCATCCGCCTTCAAGACCTACGCCCGCGACGACGCGCTCAAGCTCGAAATCATCGAGCAGTCACGTGATGCGTTCGCCTTCGACGTGACGCGATGCGCCTATGCGGAGTTCTACAAGGCGCTCGGCGAGCCCGAGCTCGGGTTTCTCCTCGTCTGCACCGCGGATTTTGCGACCGCGGAAGGGTTCGGTCCCGACATCAGCCTCGCGCGCACGCAGACCATCATGCAGGGCGCCAGTCATTGCGACTTCCGCTACCAGCGAACGCGCGTGTAGCGGACTAGCTGGCCGACGTCACCTCGTCCGTCCGGTGCCTGATGGAGATGTTCTGCTCCATGGCCTTTGCGAGCACCGTGCCGGTCGTACGGCCAAGCTCCTTCGCAATCATCGTCACGGGCATGGTACCAGCGAGCGTCTTAAGCTTCTTGATGTCTTCTTCGTTCCACGACTTCTTCCAGCTCGGCATCGTCCCCAATCCCGCTCATGTCTGCTCCCCCGACTCACCCGTACACATTATGGTAGAAGCTGATATGGAATGCCATCTGATGTGGCCACCACGGAGTGTTCGTCCGATGACACGGGGTGTTCTGTCAGTGCGCGAAGGTCTGGCACAAACTGCACTTGTCATTTCTCCACGAGGCGCGTCGGCGAGCGATCAATGAAGACGACATGTGTTGCGATGACGATGCTGGTGCTGACCGTGTCGGGTGCCGAGGCGCGGATCATCGACTGGCAGGCCGAGCTCGAGCGTTGTCGCGCACTGCGCGAGAACATGGCGCCGCTGCTGCTGGCCGGCGAGGGGACGTCGGGCGTTGCACGCTCAGGCCGGGCCGCCCGCCGCTGCATGTGGATCGAGCGCAGGGCGGCGCGCAGGGGCATTACGGGGGCGGATACGCGGTAGCGCTGGCTGTTTCCGCCGCGTTGCCGAGCGGCAGCTACCCGTTCAACATCGATAAGACCGTGCGCGCGAGATCAGAAGTCTGGTCCACCAACTGGTCGGGGCCGGCCGCTTCAAGCTCGTCTCGGCTGCCATATCCCCACAGCACACCAAGACAGCGCATGTCGACCGCGCGAGCCCCGATGATGTCGTGCCGGCGATCCCCGACCATCAGGCTGTGCGAAGCATGGATATCCTGTTCAGACAGGATATGGGCGAGCAGCTCCGGTTTATGATCCAGCCTGCCGCCGGGCACCGAGCCGTAGATGCCGTCGAAATACGCTGCCAGTTTCAGGTTCTCCAGGATGCGCCGGGCAAAGACTTCGCGTTTCGATGTAGCGAGGTAGAGCCGCAATCCGGCTTGCCGCATGTCGTCAAGCGCTCCGCAGATTCCGGGATAAGGCTCGCTTCCGAGCAGGCCGCTTTCGCCGTAGTGCTGACGATAGGCCGCCACGGCTTGATCGACCCGGCCGTCGCCGCGCGCCCTGAGCAAAGCCTGCAGCATCTCTTCGAGCGGAGGCCCGATCGCGCGCCTGATGTCGAGCGCTTCGCCCGGATCGTGTCCGAGCGCGCGCAGCGTGGCCAGGCAGCTTGCGAAAATGCCCGGCTGCGAATCAACCAGCGTTCCGTCGAGATCGAGGAGTACGCAGCGGGTTGGAGTCATGCTGTCAAATCCTGCTCCCGGCACGATGGCCGGCCTTCAGCTGAGATCGTGGAGATCCTTGCCGAGCGGCGGTGTCAGGTGGAACGTCGAGAAAGTGACCTTCAACCCGGCCCGTTCGGGCGTGCAGGCCATGGGTCCCACAAGGTAGGAGTTCGCCCTGGGAAATGGCGCCAGGCGCATCAGGGGCCAAAGCTTGCCATCGGCCGAAACCTGGAGGCGAACGACGCCGTTCGCGACGGTTGCGCGCAGGCGGAAGTCACGGGCGTCGTGCTCATAGGGCGCGGTCGCCCAATCGGACCGCCCGTCGGTCAGCACGCTCGCAAGCATGGCGCGTCCGTCTGAAAACTCGATGCCGGCCTTGATCCAATGCTCCGCGTCGATGCGGACCATGATGCCCGCCTGGTCGTAGAGGGCCTGGAAGTCGCCCCGCACATGCAGCTCGGCAGTGAACGCCGCGCCGGTCGGGAAGCCCAGGAAATGCCCGCTGTCGCGGTGGAAGCCGTAATGGGTTTCCCGCCAGAAATCGGTGGCATTGTCCGTGACGATCTGGAGGCCGTCGCCCTGCGCAGTCCATCGTTCCGGTTCATTCAGCCAGACACCATCGCTTCTGCGAAAGATTGGATCGCTCATGTTGGACCTCGATTGGCAGCGTTGGCATCGCCTTCAATGACTAGCTGACGCGATATCTGGCAACCGCCGCCTCGTCCCATTGAATGCCGTTGCCTGGCTCCTCGCCCGGCAATGCAAAACCGTCCTTGACGGTCAGCCGCGTTGCCAGCACGGCATCGGCCCAGTCGACATATTCCAGCCAGTGCGCGGTCGGCGTGACACAGAGCAGATGCGCGCTCACTTCCGAGAACAGGTGCGTCGACATCTCGACGCCGGCGGCATGCGCAAGCGAGGCGGCGCGCAGCCAGCCGGTGACGCCGCCGATGCGCTGCACGTCGGGCATGACGAAGTCGCAGGCCTCGGCGGAAAGCGCGGATTGCATCGAGAAGGCGCTGTCGAAATTCTCGCCGATCTGGACCGGAGTGTGGAGCGCGTCCGCGACGCGGGCGCAGCCGGCATAGTCGTCGTGGCGGATCGGCTCCTCCATCCAGAGCAGGCCTTCGTCGTCGAGCATCTCGCCGCGGCGGATCGCTTCGGCCACGGTGAGCGCCTGGTTGTAGTCGCACATCAGCGTCACCTGATCGCCGACCGCCTTGCGCACCGCGCGCACGACGTTGAGGTCTTCCCGTGCATCGGGGCGACCGACGCGGATCTTTGCGGCGTGAAAGCCTTCGGCGAGCAGTTTTTGTGCCTCGTCCACGGCGGCACCGGCCGGCATGATGCCGAGCCCCTTCGAATTATAGGCGCGCACCGGCTTCGGTGCGCCGCCGAGCAGGCGCGCAAGCGGCAGGCCCCTGGCGCGGGCCAGCGCGTCCCAGGCCGCCATGTCGATGCCGGATTGCGCCAGGCGTTGCAGGCCGGCGAGCCCAAGCAGCGTGAAGCGTTGGGTTAGTTTGCGCTCGATCTCAAACGGCAAGAGCTCATCGCCCGCGATCATCTCGGCCATTTCGCCGACCATCGCCGTCAGCGGCTTCAAGGCTGCCGGTGTGATCGAGAACAGATAGGCGTGGCCCCGCACGCCAAGATCGGTCTCACAGTCGATCAGCACCAGCGGCGCCCTGGCGACCGCGCCGGTCGAGGTTTGCAGCGGCAGGTTCATCGGCACGATGACGGGGCGGGCGACAAGGTGCTTGATACGGATGGTCTCGGTCATGGGCACTGGCTCCGGATCAATCAATGCAGGTTGATGCGATCTTAAACATTCGTCATGAAACGAAAAGCCGCCTTCCTGCGACTCCCATAAAATGGGGTTGCGCTGGCTCGCGTTTGCGGGCTCTGTGCAGGCGCATGTTGCGTCGCCGACGCCGGATATCGCGACAAGAACGCACACAACGGGGCCACAGAGTGAAACAAGAGATCTCCGAAGAACAGCGCAAGCGCGGCATCTTGACCGGCGTGGCGATCGCCTTTCTCTTGCTCGCGCTGCCGCTTGCGGTGTGGCTCGACCTGACCGAGCTCAGCAAGGCGGCGCTGCGCCGGCAGGCCGCCGACCTCAATTCGGTGATCACGAGCGTGCGCGGCTACTACGCCACCAACGTGGTCGGACGGATCCTCGCCAATCCGAATGGCACCACCAAGGTCGTGCACAACTATGAATCCGTGCCCGGCGCGGTCCCGATCCCGGCGACGCTGTCGCTCGAGCTCGGGCGCGTGATCGGCGCCCAGCAGGAGAACATTATCTATCGCTTCGTCTCCGACTTCCCGTTCCAGAACCGCGCGCCGCACCAGCTCGACAAGTTCGAGAAGGATGCGCTGGAGGGCTTGCGCGCGGACCCCGAGAAGAAGATCGTCGAGACCGAGACCTCGCTATTCAACGACAAGGTCCGGCTCGTCGCCCCCGTGACGATGGGGCCGGCCTGCGTGAGCTGCCACAACAGCCATCCTGAAAGCCCGAAGAAGGATTGGAAGGTCGGCGATGTCCGGGGCATCCAGGAGGTGATCATCGCACAGCCGATCGCGGCGAACATCTTCTCGTTCAAATTCCTGCTCGCCTATCTCTTCATCGCGGCTGGCAGTGGCCTTTCCTTCCTCTCCATGCAGCGCCGCCAGGCCAACCGCATCAAGAGCATGAACAAGGAGCTCGAATCCGCCAACGACTTCCTCGCCTCGCTCTCGATGAAGATCTCGCGCTACATCCCGCCTCAGGTCTACAAGAGTATCTTCAGCGGGCAGAAGGACGTCACCATCCATACCGAGCGCAAGAAGCTGACCATCTTCTTCTCCGACATCCAGAATTTCACCGCGACCGCCGAGCGGCTCCAGCCGGAGCTTCTGACCCAGCTTCTCAACGAATATTTCACCGAGATGTCGGCGATTGCACATGAATATGGTGGCACCATCGACAAGTTCATCGGCGACGCCATGCTGATCTTCTTCGGCGATCCCGAGACCAAGGGCGACCGCGCCGACGCCCAGGCCTGCCTGCGCATGGCCTGGCGCATGCAGCAGCGGCTTGCCGAGCTCAATGCCAAATGGCGCGCCTCCGGCATCGAGCAGCCGTTCAAGTCGCGCATGGGCATCAATTCCGGCTATTGCAACGTCGGCAATTTCGGCAGCAGCGACCGTATGGACTATACGATCATCGGCGCAGAGGCGAACCTCGCCGCGCGCCTGCAATCGATTGCCGAGCCTGGCGGCATCGTGCTGAGCTATGAGACCTTCGCGTTGGTCAGCGACGTCGTCGCGGCGCATGCGCTGCCGGCGATCACCATGAAGGGCATCAGCCGCGAGGTCATTCCCTATTCGGTCGATGCGCTGAGCGATGGGGGAGCTGCGAGAGGTGGCGTCATCACCGAGCGCGTTCCGGGCCTCGAGCTTTATCTCGACCCCTCGGTCGTGAAGTCGGGTGACGCCGCGCGGGTGCGCTCTCTCCTGGAAAACGCTCTGGCCTCGCTCAAGCCGGCGTAAGGCCGGTCAGCGTTTCCGGCCTTCGGTGAACGCGGTCTCGATCACGTCGCCGAATGACTGCCAGGAGTGGCCGTCGAACTGCTCGAGGCGCATCTGCTTGATCGGCAGGTAGTTGTCCGGCGACGTGCTCATCTTGATGCCGGGTAATGCGACCGAAGGCTGGAACTCGCGAAGCGAAGCCGCCTGCCGCATGACGTTGTCGCGGGAGAGGTTGTCGCCGCATTGCTTCAGCACCTGCGCCAAGGCTTCCGCCGCCGCATAACCAAAGAGCGCGGCGCTGTTATTGCGGCTTTCGGGGTGGTTGTACTTGTCCATGTAGGCGAGCCAATCCTTCATGCCGGGATCATCCGTCCAGGCCGGGTCGCTCGGGTCCTTCAGGAATGCCGCCGAGATCACGCCGGCCGTGTTCTCGATTCCCGCGGGCGTCAGCGCGTTGGCGATCGAAGCTGCTGCATCGTTGAGAATGATCACCGGATGCCAGTTGAAGCCGGCAGCCAGCTTGATCACGCGGGCTGCGGTGCTGGGCACCCCGGCAAAGACGAACACCTCGGCGCCGGACTGCTTCAGGACGGAGACGTGCGTGTCGAGATGCTCGTCGGTGATGTCGAAGGCGATATCGACGACGACGAAACGGTTGAGGTCGCCCAGTCCTTCCTCGATGCCCTTGAACAGGTCGCGCCCGAACTGATCGTTCTGCCAGAGCACGACGATCTTGCGCCCGGGATAATAAGCCTGGATGTAGTTGGCGTAGATGCGCCCCTCCGCCTTGTAGGAGGGCTGCCAGCCCATCGTCCAGGGAAATGCCCTGGGCCGGCTCAGTTCCTCGTCGCCGGACGCGACGAAGAGCTGCGGGATCTTCCGCTCGTTGAGATACCAGCGCGTGGCGAGATTGCCCGGCGTGCCGAACGAGCCGAACATCAACAGCACGTCGTCCTTCTCGACCAGTCCGCGCGTCAGCTCCAGCGTGGTCGCAGGATCGGAATTGTCGTCGCGCGTGATGAAGCGGACCTTGCGGCCGTTGATCCCGCCGCGCTCGTTGATCATGTCGAAATAGGCGGCTTCCGCTTTGCCGATCGCACCGAACTCCGCAAGCGGGCCTGAATAGGGCATGACGTTGCCGATGCGAATCTCGGAGACGGGCGCCGCATCATCGGTACGCTCCTGCGACATGGCGCCAAGCGAGCCGACGGCGACCATCAACGCGAACAGCATCTTGCCGGTCACACGCATGTTCGAAACCTCGACGTTGGATCCCACCTGGAGATCGGCGCAGTCGGCATCGAGAGCGCTTGATTTAGGTCAAGGATTTGTCATTCCTGTGTCCCGAGCGCTGTCCAACCAAGCGGCAGCCGGGCTGACGCGTCGAAAGCCGGCCGGCTACGGCAATCCGCGCGCCTCCAGCTGGCGGACCAGCAGCAGCGTCGGCTCGGCGAGGCTGTCGGCGGAGCCATCGAGCCCGAATACGGAGGCAATGTCATCGCGGGTATGCAGGATGGTCGTGCGCGGGCAGTGGCCGGCGCTGCAAAGCGCCTGCTTCAGCGCTTCGCCCTGTGTCACCAGGCCTGCGGGATCGGCCGCGGCCCAGGCCAGCACGATCGGTTCCTCGACCTGGAGGATGCCCGGGAGAGCTGAGCGCTTGTCATATTGGGCGGCGTCAGACCCGAGATAGGCCTTCTCGCTGTCGCTCGCGTCCTTGCCCGCGCGATAAATGCCGGAGATCAGCACGACACCGGCGACGTCAGTGTCGGTGCCCTGCAATTCCGGATGTGCCAGGAGGCTCGCGACGTGGAACGCGCCGGCCGCGTAGCCGACCGCCACGATCTCGCGGGCGTCGCCGTTGAAGAGATCGACGTTCTGGTGGATCCAGGACAGGGCGGCGGCGACGTCGCGTGCGCCGGAAGGCCAAGGGGCTGCCGGCGCGAGCCGGTAGTTCACGCGCACGCCGACCATGCCGTTGCGCGCGGCAAAACACATCGCCTGGTCCTGGAACTCCCGCGCCGAGTCTGGTGCGGCGCTGTCGCCGGTGAAGCTGTCGCCGGCCACGAACAGCAGGATCGGCTGCGGCGTTGCCGCCCTGGTCTCGCTGGTCGCGACGTCAAGGACGTTCTGCTCGCTGTCACCGTACCGCAGGCCCCGAGAGAAGGCGACCTGATCGCACAGCCGGGTCGTGCCTCCGGCGGCCGTATCGGTGTCGGTGAGGCCTGTGCGCACCAGATCGGACGGCGGTTGCGGTCGGCCGGGAAACAGCCCGTGTGCCGAGGCGGTCGTGATGGTCAGCAAAAGCAAAAATGCGAGATAATTTTTCATTTTTATGTGCCGTGCTGAGCGCTCAAGCGCCGGCTCGCGTTCCGGCTTGGCCCGTCAATGAGCCTTATTGATTGATTGCCGTTGGGGCGATTTGACGGCGCCCCGCCAAAGCGCGATGAGATTGGGATGAACCGTCATTGCGCTTTAGGTTGTTGTTTGAGCAAGATCTCTTCGGAAAACCGCTACGCACTTTCCCGGATCATGCCCTAATTCCCCGGCTGGAACGTGCAGCTCGCGCCGCTGCCGTCCTTCTGGCGGATGGCGTTCGGATCGATCGTGCAGCTCAGCTTGGACAGGCTTTCGAAGTTCGATCCCGCCGCGCCGTCCGCCGGCACGCCGGCGAGCGCCTCGGTGGCGTAGACCTCGTTGGCCGTGGAGCCGTTCACGGTCTTGACCTTCTTGCCGAAGGTCACCTCGCAGTTGCGCACGGTGATGTCGACATTGCCGGTGCGGCAGACGATCCGGTCGGCGGTCACGACGATCGGTTTCTTGTAGGGAACGTCGTTGTTGGCGGCGAACAGCATCGCGATCGCCTTTTTCTCGGCCGATGCCAGGATCGGCGACAGCGGCGCAATAATGCCGGCGAGCGCCAGCGCCGTCGAGCCTGAGATCGTCGAGGCGGTATCGGCAGCCTGCGCGACAGACCCGCTGCCCAGCGCGAATGACGCCGCAAGGATCAGCTTCCCGAACTTCATCTCAGGGCCGCCTTCCTGCGTTTGGCCGCCTTCTTCGCAGCTCTTCTTTTCTTGACCGCCTTCTTCTTCGCGGCTTTCTGGCCGGCGAGATAGGCCTCGACCTTCTTGGACGAATGGCCGGCGGCGGCCACGGCGGCCTTCAGCCTGGCCGGCGTGATCTTGAATTTCATCGACCAGTAGCGGACCTCGTAGGGTTCGCTGAGCGCGATTCGAATCCTGTCGCCGGCTCGGTGCTTCTGGAGCTTGATGTAGGCCTCGACCTTCTTGGCAGAGTGGCCGACCTTCTTGACCGCATATTTCAGCTTGGCCGGCGTGACCTTGAACTTTTTCGACCAGTAGGCGACCTCGTAGCGCTCGCCGAGCGCGATCAGGGCACGATCGGCCGCGCCCCGTTTGGACTTGTTGTCGGCCATGCGTCCCTCCTGCCGCGGAATGCGCGCGCACTCTAGCACGCCACCAGCGGTAGGAAAGCAGTCCTGCCACACGCTATCGCGGCACGCGCGGCTCCTCGCATTTCCGTGATGGAACCAAATTGCCCCCCGCGCGACTTAATAAGACAAGCACAGAAACGTGCGAGGCTGTCATGGCAGAGCATTGGAAGCACACCGCCGATCCGAACGAGATCATGCGGGCGACCGGTCATCCCGAGCTGGAATATGCCGCGGGGTGGACCATCGCAGGCCTGGTCACGCTCGGCACCATCGTCGCCGCCTGGGTGTTCGCGATCTGAGACGGCGTTAGGCCGCCGGAAACTGCAGTTCGAAGGCGGCGCCTTCGTCAGTCGGCTTCAGCTCGATCGAGCCGCCATGGCTGGCCATCACCGCGCGCGCAATCGCAAGCCCCATTCCGGTACCGCCCGATTCCCGTCGGGTGGTGAAGAAGGCATCAAAGATCCTGTCGCGGTTCGGCGCCGAGATCGGCTCACCGTCATTGCTGACCATCAGCCGCACCGTGGTGCGCTCGTCGACCGCTTCCAGCCTGATATGCTTGGCGCGATGCCGCATCGCATTATCGGCTAGGTGCGACAGCACGATCAGCGCCTTTTCCCCGGACATGCTGATTGGCCGATCGAGGCTGCCTGTGGCGAAGATGGTGCCGACCGAAAAGCGGCTCTTGAGGTCGCCGATGACGGGTGCGAGCTCGGTGCGCTCGTTCTGCGGCAGGCTTTCGGCCCGCGCCAGCTCACGCAGTCGCTGCGCCATCGCTTCCAGCCGCTCGGCATCTGAGAGGATATTGGCGACGAACGTCTTCTGCTCGGCCGGCGTCAGGCTGTCCGGCTTGCCTTGCAGCGAATCCTGCAACAGCTCGGCCGCGCCCTTGATCGAGGTCAGCGGCGATTTCAGCTCGTGGGTCAGGTGCGCCGAGAATGTCGCGATGTAGTCCGATCGACGCGCGAGCTGCTCGGCCATGCCGAGGAAACTGTGCGAGAGCTGGGCGAATTCGCGCGTGCCGTAATGTTTCAACGGCCGGAATGCCTCGCGGTCGCCACGGCCGATCCGGGCCGCGCGGTCGATCAGCTCCCGCATCGGCAGCGTGATGGTCCGGGAGAACACCAGGCCGATCGCGATCGTGCCCAGGATGACGGCGAGCCCCGCCAGGACGAACTTGCCGCGTTCCTGGTAGAGATGGTCGAAGATGTTGCTCGGCGTGCGCGTTGCGTAGACGACGCCCGCGACATGGTTGTTGACGATGACCGGCATTGCCGAGAACACATGCACGCCGAGGCCGCGGCTGAAGGAATAGATCGGCGGCGGCGGCTTGTCCGGCACGCGGTTGCGCAGTGTGGCCCGGTATTGCCCGTGCAGTGCCTCAGTGACTTCCTCGATATGGGCGAGCGACTGCCCGACTTCCTGACGGCCCGCAATCACCACGCCGTTGGGATCGAGGATACGAAAGCCGGCGAGCGTCACCTTCTGCGTTTCGCGGATGATCGGCGTCAGCTTGGCCCCGATCTCGACATAGGCCTGATCCGCCGGCCGCGTCGCAGGCATCGCGTCGGGCCGCCGCCGCAACAGATCGTTTGAGGTCAGGTCGAGCGCAGGGCGGATCGGCGTGAACTGGTCGCCGGGATCGGGCAGTAAGCCGGGCGGCACCTCGGGGCCGAGCGGTATCCCGCCATCGAGGCGCGCCGAGACCTCCTGCGCATAGATCGTCGCGATCACACGGCTCTGCGCGATCAGCTCGGCCTGGGTCTGGCGGATGAGCTGGTTGTCGTAGAGGCGGAAGAAGAACAGCCCCACCAGCGGCAGCACGGCGACCGTCGCCAGCACCGCAAAGATCACGAGCCCGAGCGAGGGCCGCCATTTGTCGGGCGCGGAGCTCATGACTCTTTCTCGCAGCGCCCGAGCTTGAAGCCGACGCCGTGAATGGTCTCGATCACGCTGTCGCAGTTCTGAGCCGCGAGCTTGGCGCGGATGTTGCGGATATGGCTGTCGATAGTGCGGTCGGAGACCTGGATATTGAGCTGATAGGCTGCCCGCATCAATTGCTCGCGGTTGAAGACCGAGGTCGGCCGGGTCAGGAACGCGCGCAAGATGCCGAACTCGATCGCGGTCAGCTTGAGCGGCACGCCCGCGAAGGATGCGACATGCTGCTCGGGATCGACCAGCAGGCCGCCTTGCGAGAGCGCGGTCGAGTCTGTTCTGGCTTCGCCGTTACGCGGGCCGATCCGTCGCAGGATGACGTTGACCCGCGCAACCAGCTCGCGCGGGCTGAACGGCTTCGTCACATAATCGTCGCCGCCGATCTCGAGGCCGAGCACGCGGTCGATCTCCTCGTCGCGCGCGGACAGGAACAGGATCGGCACGTCGGAGGATTTGCGCACCTCGCGGCAAACCTCGAGCCCGTCGAACTCCGGCATGCCGATGTCGAGCACGATCAGGTCGGGCTTGTCGGCGGCAAAGCGGCCGAGTGCCTCCTTGCCGTCGCGCGCCTCAATCACGTCCATGCCGGCCTTCTTCAGCGCGACGTGGATGACCTCGCGGATGTGGCCTTCGTCGTCGACGATGAGAATGCGATGCGCCAATGATGTCTCCGCGTCTTCAACCGGCCGCCTGGCTCTTCGCCAGTGCGTCGAGCCGGCGTTGCAGTCGCCAACCCCGGAAGCTCCAGGCGCGCCAGGACGCCATGTCCTGACGCTGCAGTTCTACAAGCCGATCGCGGCGTGACACAACCCAAGCCTCGTTCGGCGTGTTCCGGAGCGCAATCGCCTTGTCAATGGCAGGCAGCGCCTGCGGTCCGAGCGTCAGCAGGTAGTTGGTATCGATCTGCACGCCCTTGCCTGACATCTCGTGGCTGTGGCTCAGATTATAGTCGGCGATGATCGCATCGAAGTTCACGAGCGCACAGATATACAGCACGATCGTTAACGCGATCAGATTGGCGCCGATCAGCCACCGGTTGGGACGATCGAGCACGATGCGGGCGAGGATCAGGACGAGGCCGAGTGCCACCAGTCCCATCCAGATGAAGGCCGCGATGCGCCAATAGGTCAGGAGATAGATGTCGACATAGAGGTCGAGCCGGAGAATGGAGGAAAGAACCAGAAGCACGTTCTGTCCGACCCAGAGATAGACCAGCGACCGGATCACCGTCGATCTCTCGGCCGGCCCTCCCGGCCGCATCGCGGCGAGCACGAAGCCGGCTGCGAGCAGCGCTGTGACGATCAGCGGATAGGCGCCGCGATGGGCGTAGGCGGCGTAGGTGACGCCGGTCGGCAGCGCCGCATGGCCCCAGAGATAGATCGCATCGAGGATCGATTGCGCCGCGAACAGCAGGTTGAACAGGATCAGCGCGCGCAGGATCGTGGGTGCGCCGAGCAGCTCGACACGCCCGCTGGGAGCCGCCGGCTCCTGTTCGACCAGCGTGGCAGCTGCCACCGCAGCCCGGCTCCTGCGCCGCCACTGCACATGGATGAACGGCCAGACCAGCGCGCCGATCAGCGTCCAGAACAGGATCCGCCAGACGCTGAGATGGTCGAGGATGAGCTTTGGATTGAGCAGGTCGACCCACTGCTCGATCAGCGGATTGGCAGCAGCGAATAATGCGATGAAGACGATGCCGAGAACGGCGGGGACGAACCAGACCGCGATGCCGCGTGTAAATCCCGTGAGATCGAAGATCTGGAGCACGTCGCGGAAGATTCTGAACGGGCCGAACAGAAACAGATTGCGCAACGCGCGGGCGCGGTCGGCGAATGCGGTGGTATCCGGATTGGTCGCAAGCAGAAGGCCGATCGCAAATGCCGCGATGAGGAGCAGGACCGAAAGCGGCGAGACCTCCTCGATGACGGGCACGAGGCCGACGATCACGATGATGCCGCCGAGCGTCGCGCGCCGCAGGTCCAGCGTCGCATGGTTGGCAAGCCAGGATCCGCAGGCGATGGCGCTTGCAAAGATGGCGAGCGAGATCCCGATGCGCTCGTCGTAGAACAGCCAGTCGGCGAGGGCGACGAGCGCCAGCGCCATTGCAAGCCTGGCCGGAACGGCTGATCGCTGGATCGGGAGGATGTCGGCGGCGGCTGATGCCGGGCTTGTCATGTCGAAGACCTTCTCGTGGATGGTGACGGCACGAGCTTGAATGGGCGATGTGCAGATGTCGGGAATCCGCTCTGCACGTCTTCAGGAGTTTCGTGCAGTTTTCGTGCAGGTGCGGTTTCACCACTCGCGCGGCGCAAGACGCTTTGATAGGTGCGAAGCATCCTTTGCTTCGCAGATGTCGTCTCACATGCAATTCACGCGTCGTATCGGCCTCATCCTGCTCTGGCTGGCCCCGCTCGCGCTGGCTTTCGCTGCCGCAAACAAGAACGATCCCTATCTGATCCTGTTGCGTGGCGCGGGAAACATCGCGCTCGTCGTTCTGAGCATCGCGATCGCGATCGTCATCTTTCGCCGCGGGCATTGGCGGCGGGCCACGGGCAGGCTGCTCATCGTGCTTTGGTGTCTGCCGCCGCTATTGATGTCAGCCGCGCATCTCAGGTTCGAGCTGTGCAAGCATGATGTCCTGCACGCAAGCCGCGCGGAGGCGCGCCAGCTCGGGCCGCATTTCATCGTCGGCTATTCGTCGTTTCCCGAGATCGCGCGCCTCGCCGAACAGGGCCTGATCGGCGGCATCTACATCACCCGGCACAACATCAGGCGCAGGACGATCGACGAGCTCCGCGCCGAGATTGCAGCTCTCCAGGACAAGCGGCGCGCGGCGGGCCTGCCGCCGCTGGTTGTGACCGCCGACCAGGAAGGTGGCATCGTCGGCCATCTCTCTCCGCCGCTGACGAAGGTGCCGGCGCTGGCAACGCTGGCCGAGCTTCCGCCGGAGATGCGCAAGGAAAAGGCGGAGGAGTTCGGCCGCACGCATGGGCGCGAGCTGGCGGCGCTCGGTGTCAATCTCAACCTCGCCCCGGTGCTCGACCTGAAACCTGCGGCTAAGCGCAATCGGCTCGATTTCCATACCCTGATCGGACAGCGCGCCATCGCCAGCGATCCGGCCGTGGTCGGCGAGATCGCCAGCGCCTATGTGCGAGGGCTGGAGGAGTCAGGCGTCGGCGCGACGCTCAAGCATTTCCCTGGGATCGGCCGCGTGCGCACTGACACTCATCATTTCGCCGCCAATCTCGACACGCCGGTGGAGGAGCTCGAAGCGTCCGACTGGCGTCCCTTCAAGGAGGTGCTAGCGCATACGAACGCGGCGCTCATGATCGGTCATGTCACGCTGACGGCAGTCGATCCCGATCGCGCCGCCTCGCATTCAAGGCGTGTCGTCCAGGGCGTCCTCCGCGACAAATGGAATTATCAGGGCGTCGCGATGACCGACGACCTCGTGATGGGCGCGATCTACCAGCACGACGTCTGCAAGGCCGTGGTCGAGGCGATGAACGCCGGCGTCGATCTGCTGCTCGTCGCCTATGACGGCGCGCAGTTTTACCGGATTTTCGATTGCGCGCTGGAAGCGTCCCGGCAAGGCCGTCTGGATGTTGCCGCGCTGGGGGCCAGTGAGGGGCGGCTGGGGCGTGCTCTCCTGGCGACAGAACCATAGGTGAGGGCTAAGGCGTCACCGCGCCGCGCTCCACGCCGCGCGGCGCGGTGAGCTCCTTCCAGGTCGAATTGGCGACATGCACCGGCGAGAACGCGGGACGCTCGACGTAGTGGCCGTCGCCGGCCTCGGCGCGCAAGTTTCCATCTTTCCAGACGATCCGGCCGCGCGAAACCGTCACCGCCGGTCCGCCCGTGCATTCGAATCCCTCGAACACGTTGTAGTCGATGCGGCTCATCTGTCGCTTCGCGCTGATCGTCTTGGTCGCCTTGGGGTCCCACACGACGAGGTCGGCATCCGAACCGACGGCGGCCGCGCCCTTGCGCGGGTAGATGTTGAGGATGCGGGCGATGTTGGCCGAGGTCACCGCAACGAATTCTTCCTTCGTCAACCGTCCCGTGGTGACGCCTGCCGTCCACAACAGGCCCAAGCGGTCTTCGAGCCCGCCAGTGCCGTTGGGGATCTTGCGGAAGTCGTCGCGGCCGAACCGTTTCTGCTCGGTCGTGAAGGCGCAGTGGTCGGTCGCCACCACCTGGAGCGAGCCGGATTGCAAGCCGGCCCACAGGCTGTCCTGGTGCGATTTATCGCGGAACGGCGGCGACATCACGCGCTGCGCGGAATGATCCCAATCCTTGCTGGCATATTCGCCGGCATCCAGCAGCAGATGCTGGATCAGCGGCTCGCCATAGACGCGCTTTCCCGCCGCGCGCGCCCGTGCGATCGCCTCGTGCGCTTCGCGACAGCTCGTGTGCACGATATAGACCGGCGTTCCCGTCATGTCGGCGATCATGATGGCGCGGTTGGTGGCCTCGCCCTCGACCTCCGGCGGCCGCGAATAGGCGTGGCCTTCGGGCCCGGTGATGCCGCGCGCGATCAACGCCTCCTGCATCAGCGCGACGACGTCGCCATTCTCGGCATGCACCACCGGCATGGCGCCGAGATGGGCGCAGCGCGCGAACGAGTTGTAGAGCTCGTCATCGTTCACCATCAGCGCGCCCTTGTAGGCCATGAAATGCTTGAAGGTGTTGATGCCGTAGGTTTTGACCACGGTCTCCATCTCGTCGAAGATCTGCTTCGACCATGACGTCACCGCCATGTGGAAGCCGTAGTCGGAAGCCGCTTTCTCGGATTTGTGCCGCCACTCCTGATAGGCCGCGAGCATCGACTGGCCGGGATCGGGCAGGCAGAAATCCACCACCATGGTGGTGCCGCCGGTCAGCGCCGCCTTGGTGCCGGATTCGAAATCATCAGCCGTGACCGTGCCCATGAACGGCATTTCGAGATGGGTATGCGGGTCGATGCCGCCGGGCATCACGAAGCAGCCGCCGGCGTCGATCAATTCAGTGCCCGCCGGCGCATCGATCGACGCGCCAACCGCGACGATGGTGTCTCCGTCGATCAGCACGTCCGCACGGCGCGAATGATCATGATTGACGACAGTGCCGCCGCGAATGAGGAGGGGCATGTGGGACTCCGGCAGAGGGGAGAGGACTGGATCTGCGAAGGCTAAGCTCGCCGGTCGTGATGCGACAGACGAAATTTTAGTCAGCCGCTGCCGACGGCTTCTCTCCCCGGTGACCGAAGCTTAGTCCATGCGTGCCACGAGCCCGTCGAGCGTCGCGTGCACCAGTGCAGCGATCTCTCTCCGCAACGCCGGCAGCGGAACTGCGACCAGCTTCTGCTCCAGGCCCAGCGCCACCATGCCATGCACGGCGGAGAACAGGCTGCGCGCAGTGACACCCAGCTCCTCCGGCGCGCGCTTCGGAAACAACGCCGCAAGCGGCCGGTAGATGTGGCTGAACAGCGCCATCTGGTCGCTGATCGCCCAGTCCGGGACCTCCTTGCCGCGCTCCATGCGATGCTCGAACAGCGCGCGCCAGAGCTCGAGATTTTCCGCCGCGAAATCGCAATAGGCGATGGCTATGCGGACCAGCGTTTCCTTGGGCGCGGGCGCGCCCGCGCTCTCGGCGGCCGTCAGCGCCTCGTCGAGTCGCGCCAGCGTGCGCGAGCCGACGCGCAGGATCAGCTCGTCGACGTCGGCCACGAGATTGTAGACCGCGCCATTGGCGCAGCCGATCTCGCGGGCGAGATCGCGCGTCTTCAGGCCGGCCAGTCCCTTGGCGGCGATCGCCCGCTCCGCCGCCTGGATCAGCTCGGCTCGTTGTTTCTCTCGTCGTTCCAGAGCTTTAGACATTTGTTAACCATACCTATGAGCGTCGCTCAAATATTTCTTGAGCAATGCTCAAGATGTGCTACAAAGAATCTGTGAGCAATGCTCATAACAGGGAGTTACCAATGTTCAAGACCGTAGTGACGCTTTTCCGCGGCAGCGTGGCAGCGGCCGGAGAGGAGCTCGAAGACCGCACGGCGCTTCTCATCCTTGATCAGCAGATGCGCGACGCGGCCGCCGCCGTCGAGCGCAGCAAGCGGACGCTGGCAGTGGCGATTGCGCAAGACCAGCAGGAGGGCCGGCGGCTCGAAGCCACCTGCGCCCGCATCGCCGATCTCGAAACGCGTGCCACGGCGGCACTCGATGGCGGCCGCGAGGACCTCGCGAAGGAGGCCGCCGAAGCCATCGCCGGCCTCGAAGCCGATCGTGATGCGGCGATGACCGCGCGTGCGCTGTTCGCAAGCGAGATCGCGCGGCTGAAGCGGCAGGTCGCAAGCGCCCAGGCCCGCATCACCGAGCTCGATCGCGGGCGTCGTGTCGCCCGAGCCGCGGAGGCGGTGCGCTCGCTTCGCCGCAGCGGCATCGAGGTGGCGCGGCCGTACGAGTCCACGCTGCCTGAAGCGGAGAACACGCTGAAGCGTCTTCGCGAACGGCAGATCGAGGCCCAGGCCGCAGACGACGCGCTGGTCGAGCTCGATGCGGCCACCGGACCGCTCGCGACCGCTGAGAAACTCGCCGAGCAAGGCTTTGGCCCCCGGCTCAAGACGACCGCAGACGACGTGCTGGCGCGGCTGAAGGCCAAGCGCACGCAATCTCTCTGAACTCAAATCCAAACATCATTCGTATCAACAGGAGACGACCATGAACCAGAACGGCCAGCCCCATAGCAGCGCCTGGGTGACCTTCACTTACGCGTCTTTCGCAGCCTCGGCTTTCCTTGTTGCTGTTGGCATCTTCTTCCTGCCGATCGACCTCTGGATGAAGGGCTATCTCACCATGGGCGTCGTGATGCTGATCCAGACCTGCGTCACTTTGACCAAGACGGTGCGCGACAACCACGAAAGCGGGCGGCTCGTGAACCGCATCGAGGATGCCAAGGCCGAGCGGCTGCTGATGGAGGTCTCCAAGGCGGCTTGAACAAAAAGGCGGCTTGAGCAAAGCCGGCTTCAGCTGCATACGAGGCGACGCGCGACGCGGGGGCGGCGGACAGCATCCGCCGCCTCATGCGCCGCAGGCAGATTGAGGCTGTCCCGGCAAGAGATCCTTTACCGCCTTAACTTTTGCTTGAGGTTGCGCTCATCGCTCCTTAATAGCCTCGCGCCAAATACGATCCCGCAGATGGGCAGGCGCAATGGCGGCTTCTGAGAACGGGCGAAATTGGAGGCAGGTTCGGTCGGCGATCGGACGGCTGCGCAGCTACGCCGCGTTCTGGGTCAAGGCCTTTGCCCAGCCGACCATCGATCTCACTTTGCGCACCCATCCGGGCCAGGTGACCCGGATCGTCGAAAGCCCAGGGCTATCGCTGCCGCAGGACGAGCTCGACCGGCTGGTCGCGCAGCTTCGCATGGTCGCGGCCAAGACCTTGCCGGCTGATGAACTGACCTACGGGATCTTCTCAGGCGCCAGTGAGCGGCTCGCGCATGCCATCGTCACGCTCGTCTCGGAGGAGGGCAGTGGACGTCCGATTGCCTTCAACGCCTTGTCACTGATGCAGGTCGAGCTTGACGGCGCGCCGGCCGATGTCACCCATCTTGGACTCGTCATGGTCGATCCCGATGCGCGCGGGCAGGGCCTGTCCTGGGTGCTCTACGGTTTGACGACGCTGGTGCTGTTTGCACGCGACGGTCTGCGCCCGCGATGGATCTCCAACGTCACGCAGGTGCCGGCAGTGGTCGGCATGGTGAGCGAGACCTTCTCCGACGTCTATCCCTCGCCGCGGCCAGAGGCGCGGCAGAGCTTTGTTCATCTCCAGCTCGCCCGCGATATCATGCGGCGGCATCGCGCCGTGTTCGGTGTCGGGCGCGATGCGGGCTTCGACGAAGCGCGCTTCGTGATCACCGACGCCTATACGGGCGGCTCTGATGCCCTAAAGAAAACGTTCGACGAGGCACCAAAACATCGCGACGCGCAATATGCCGAGTTCTGTGCCCGCGAGCTGAACTACGATCGCGGCGACGACTTCCTGCAGATCGGTCGCATCGATCTTGCAGCTGCGCGCAGCTATTTGTTCGAGCAGGTGCCGCACCGTTCGCTGCCCGGTCTGTTCGTTGCCTCCATGATCCTTGGCCTCCAGCGGCTCGTCCTGCCGGTGCTGCATTGGCTCGACGACAGCCGCGCCTTCGGGACGTTGCGGCCCCGGCAGGGGAACGGCCAATGACGTCGACCGTCATCGCCAATGCGATCGTCAATCTCTGCGGCGCGATCGGGCTTTTTGTCGCAGTGCTCGCGCTCCATCGCCGCGATGCGCGCAGTCCGCTGACCCGGCGCCTGGTGATCGCGCTCGGCATCGTCGCGCTGCTGTTCCTGGTGCGCAGCACGGCTTGGCTCACCGGCAGTACGCTGCTCGATGATCTCTCGGTGATCCCCGCCGCCCTGATCCCCTTCGGAGCCCTGATCGTGACCGAGGGTATGCTGCGGCGGCACGCGCCGCGTGCCATCAAGCTTGCCGTGATCGTCATCGCGGTCGTGCTCGGGCTCGGCGGTGCGCTGGGGCTCGGGCATTTCGACCGCGCCTATGCCGTTGCGCTGGCGCTGTTTCAACTGGGTGGCTTTGCGGCCTGCGCCTATCTACTCGCGAATCGCGATCGTCATTCGCTTTTAGCCTCCGAGAACCGCAGCATCGATCGCATGACGGTCGGCGCGGTGATCGTGCTGCCCTTCATCGTCACCGATTTCAGAGCCCTGATGCCGGACATGCCTGTCAAGCTCGGCGCGCTCGGCGCCTTGCTCGTGGTTACGGCGGTCCTGATTGCCGGCAGCAGCGGCGAAGCCCGCTGGCATGGCGTCCTCTTGACGATGCTGCGGCTCGTGACTTCCGCTTTGCTTGGGCTCGCCGCAGCCTTCGTCGCCCCTGATGTCGATGCCGCACAGCTCGCGCGCTTCTGCGCCATCGCCGTATCGGGCGTGCTGACTATCGGCCTGATGACCGACACGCTGCGGGCCTACCTCGAGTCCCGCGCGCCGGGCGTGCTGAGCTCGGTCGCGATCTCACCGGCGACCACGCGCGGTCAGCTGATTGCGGAGCTGCTGCGCCATCCCCTGTTCGAGAGCGCACGGCGCTATCGCGAAGAGGATCTTGCAGCCTACGATCCGCTCTTGCTGCGCAACCGCCTCGCGACACATCGCGTGCTGCGGCGGTCGGATGCGCCCTGGGGACATCCGCCGATCGATCCGGCCGTGGAGCGTCTGGTGTCGCTGATGGCCGCAGGCAGCGCGACGCACCTCGTCGTGCTCTCGTCCGATCCGGTCGATATCCTCGTACTGGCAGTTCCCGTGATCTCGGACGATCCCGCCACCGAGACCGCGATCGCGCTTGTGCAGCGGATCCTGATCATGACGGACGATGTCCCGCGCGGCTCGATGATCGCCTAGCTCATATCGCGCCTGCGAAATGCAACCGAGCCATGACGGAACGCGCGGGCGTGCACCCTTGTGCCCCGGCGTCGACCGGAGCACTCTGCACCGGACGGCGCAAAGAACGCCGCTGACGACAACGACCCGAGGAAGCTTCCATGGCGGCGACGCGGATCGATTGCGATGTCCACCCGGCGGTCGGGGGCACCCGCACCACGCTGTTGCCCTATCTCAGCGATCACTGGAAAGAGCAGGTGGTGAGCCGCGCGATCGATGGGCTCGATCTCACCAGCTATCCGCCGAGCATGCCGCTCTCCGGCCGCGCCGACTGGCGCCCCGCGAGCGGCGCAAAGCCGGGCTCTGACCTTGCGATGGTGCAGAAGGGCGCGTTCGATCAGCTTGGCGCCAGCCACGCGATCCTCAACGTGCTCTATGGCGCGCAGGCCGTCTACGATCCCTACATGGCTGCGGACTTCTGCAAGGCGATCAACGACTGGATCGCCGTCGAGTGGCTGTCGCGCGATCCGCGCCTGCGGGCATCCATCGTGGTGCCGATGCAGGCCCCGGATCTGGCGGTCGAGGAGATCGAGCGCCGCGCTGGCGACAACCGCTTTGTGTCGATCCTTGTACTGGCGCAGGGCGAGACGCTGCTCGGTCGCCGCCACTACTGGCCAGTCTACCGGCTTGCTGAGAAGTACCGCCTGCCGCTCGCGATCCACGCCGGCACCCAATATCGCTACGCGCCGAGCTCGGCCGGCTGGCCGTCGCATCGCTACGAATCTTACTTCGTCGAGGCGCAGGCCTTTCAGGCCCAGGTCCTCAGCCTGATCTATGAAGGCGTATTCGGCAAATTCCCTGATTTCAAGGTTGTGCTGATGGAATCAGGGGTGAGCTGGCTGCCCGCCTTCATGTGGCGTGCGAACAAGACCTGGCGCGGCGTGCGGGTCGAGGTGCCCTGGGTCGAGCGCGAGCCGGCCGCGATCATCCGCGACAATGTCCGCGTCACCATGCAGCCGTTTGATGCGCCCGCGGATGCCAGAAGCGTCCAGGAGATCATTGACCAGATCGGCTGCGACAAGATGTTCCTGTTCGCGTCCGATTATCCGCACTGGCAATTCGACGGCGACGATCCGATCCCGCCGAACCTGCCAAAGAGCATCATCTCGAAAATGTGCGCCGACAATCCGCTGGAGACGTTTCCGCGATTGTCGCTCAATTAGTTGCTGGAGGATCGCATGAGTGACGTCATCGACCGCCCGTTGCTCGAGGAAGAAAAGTCTGCCGCCGCGCGGCTGAAGATCGTCGATTGCGACGTTCATCCCAGCCTTCGCTCGACGGATGATCTCAACGAGTTCCTGCCGAAACGCTGGCAGCAGCACCTCAAGGAATATGGCAGCCATCTGCGCACGCCCTATCTCTTCACGACGCCCTATCCACGGTCCTCCCCTCTGATCGCGCGACGCGACGCCTGGCCGCCGACTGGCGGGCCGCCGGGCTCCGATCTCGCCTTCATGCGAAAGCAGCATCTCGACCCGCTCGACGTCGAGTTCGGAATCCTGCAGGTGCTCGATCTTTTCATCTTCTCGCAGCAAAACCTCGAATTCGGCGCAGCAATCCAGCGCGCCATCAACGACTGGCAGCTTGCCTTCTGGTCGCATCGCGATCCCCGATTGAAGGCATCGATCCTGGTCGGGCAGGACAGCACCGACCTTGCCATCGCCGAAATCGATCGCTGCGCGAAGATCGGAGAGTATATCCAGATCAACGTCTCTCCGCGCGCCAACGAACCGCTTGGCCGCCGTCGCTATTGGCCGATCTACGAACGTGCACAAGAACTCGATTTGCCGCTCGGCATCCATGTCGGAGGTTATGGCGGGCACGCGCCGACCGGCGGCGGCTGGCCGTCTTATTACGTCGAAGAGCATCAGTCGAACGCGCACACCATCGCGGCGCAGCTTGCAAGCCTGGTCATCGAAGGCGTGCCGGAACGGTTTCCCAAGCTGAAGATCGTCTTCATCGAAGGCGGCTTTGGCTGGATCCCGTCGGCGGTGTGGCGCATGGACCAGCACTTTGAGCGCTTCCGCAGCGAGGTGCCGCATCTCAAGCGCAGGCCGTCGGAATATGTGCGCGAGCACTTCTGGTTCACGACGCAGCCGATCGACGAGCCGGACGAGGCGCGGCATCTGCGCTCGCTGATCGAATGGGTCGGCATCGATCGCCTGCTGTTCTCGTCGGACTACCCGCACTGGGATTTTGACGATCCGCGCTTTGCCTTCAAGACGCCGCTGACGGAGGTCGAGCGGAAGAAGATCTTCAACGCGAACGCCCGCGCGGTCTACAAATTCTGAGACCGGTATGGCCCGTCACATCGTCGCCCGCACCTCGGATATCCCGCCCGGCGGCAACAAGGTCGTCGATATCGCGGGCCGCGACATCGTCGTGTTCCACGTCAATGGCGAGTTCTTCGCGCTGTTGAACCGGTGTCCCCACGAAGGCGCCCCGCTCGACAAGGCGGCTTGCGTCGCGCGTCTCACTTCACCAGAGCCCGGCGTCTACCAGCGCTCGCGCATCGGCGAGCTCCTGCGCTGCCCATGGCACGGCTGGGAATTCGACATGCGCAACGGCCAGTCCTGGTTCGATCCGACGCGGGTGAAGGTGCGGTCCTATCCGGTCGCGGTGGAACGCGGTGAGGAGTTGCAGAAGGGGCCGTTTGTCGCGGAGACCTTTCCGGTGCATGTCGAGGACAGTTACGTGATTGTTGAGGTTTGAGCCGGCTTTGCGGATTGTGGTTTCGACCCAGGTGCGATAAGGCTCGCCCGCATTCATGGCGGAGATGAGCATTGTCGAAACAATCCTTGCGCGAGGAGGCCGAGCGCCTGATCCGCGAGACGATGGAAAAGAAGAACATCGTCGTCAAGCAGGGCACGACCCGCATCGAGGCGGTCTGCGGCAAGTGCGGCGCGCCGAACCGGGTGCAGGCCGCCAAGGGCCAGACCCGCGTCAAGTTTGCCTGCAAGCAATGCGGGCAGCAGCAAGAGACGCTGTAGGCGTTCGCGACTGCACCCTCTCCCTTTGCGGGAGATGGTGGCTATGCGGAGCGAAGCCGGGTGAGGGGTCTCTCTCCGCTGCGCTCGTCTCTCAATTGAGTTCGCGGAACCAACCCCTTATCCGGCGCTTCGCGCCACCTTCTCCCACATGGGGAGAAGGGAAGACGACTATCTGCCCTCAACAAATCTCTTGAACGCATCCGCATAGTCCGGATGCCAGCGCGACAGCGGCGGCCGGTTCTCGACGACGTCGCCGGCGGCCCACAGCATGCGCTTTTCGTCGAGCTCGCGTGGCACGTCGTTGTCCGGGCAGAGGATGTAGAAGTCGCCAGCCTCGAGCCGCGTCATCATGAAATCAACCGTCTGTTCCGGCGTCCATGCGCCGGCGGGTTTCTCGGTGCGGCCACGCGCGGTGAGCCTGGTGAAGACGAACCCGGGGATCAAGAGGTGCGCCGTGATGCGGCAATCCCTGGTGTTTCGCAACTCGTGCTGGAGTGCTTCGGTGAACGCCTTCACGCCGGCCTTCGAGACGTTGTAGGCGGGATCGCCCGGCGGCGTGGTGATGCCCTGCTTCGAGCCGGTATTGATGATGAGGCCGGCCTTGCCGCGCGCGATCATGTTGGGCGCAAAGAGGCGCGCGCCGTGGATGATGCCCCACATGTTGACGTCGATGATACGCTGCCAGGTGTCGGGCTCGCCGAACATCGTGCTGCCCGGCTGGATGCCGGCATTGTTCATCAGCACGTCCGTTCCACCGAAACGCTTCTGCACGGCGGCTTCCAGTTCCCTCAGGCTGTCCGGCCGACTGACATCCACAACGGTCGCCATCACGTGATCGGCGCCGCCGGGTGCGATCGATGACAGTTTTGTTTCCGCCTGGGTCAACTGTACCGAGTCGACGTCGGCGATGCAGACCTTCATGCCGAGCCTTGCTAACTGTTCCGCGGCGGCGAGACCGATGCCGGAGGCGCCACCCGTTATCACGGCAACGTTATTGGCTGACAGGGCAGGGTGCGGCATGAGGATACTCCGGATCGCAGCGCGCGGGGTGAGAGCGGGTTCGACCTATAGCACGACAATCTTGCGACCATGCACAAGTCGGCATGGGAGGTCTTCGTTCCGCGCCGGCTTTACGCCGATTCGGCACCGCTGTATTTTATGCGACCTAACGATCCCGCCCAGATCGAACCCAATCAAGTCAGTCAGAGGGAGTGCAGCCATGGCTGTGTCGCAGGCTATTCCGATCACGCGCCATCCGTTCGCCAACGGGTCCTACAAGCAGATGCTGATCGACGGCAAATGGGTCGATGCGGCTTCGGGCAAGCGCTTCGAGACCCGCAACCCCGCGACCGGCGAACTGCTCGCGACCGTCGCCGAGGGCGACAAGGAGGACATCGATCGTGCGGTTGCGGCCGCGCGCCGCGCTTTCGAGGGGCCGTGGAGCAAGGTCAAGCCGTTCGAGCGACAGAACCTGCTGCTCAAGCTCGCCGATCTCATCGAGAAGAATTTCGACGAATTGGCGCAGCTCGATACGCTCGACATGGGCGCGCCCGTCAGCCGCACCCGCTCTTACAAGCTGCGCGTGCTCGGCATGCTCCGCTACTATGCGGGGCAGACGACCGCGATCCATGGCGAGACCATCGAGAACTCGCTGCCGGGTGAGATTTTCTCCTACACGCTGAAGGAGCCGGTCGGCGTCGTCGGCGCCATCATTCCCTGGAACGGCCCGTTTACCGCGACGATCTGGAAGATCGGGCCGGCGATTGCGACCGGCTGCACCGTGGTGCTGAAGCCCGCGGAAGAGGCGCCGCTGACCTCGCTGCGCATCGCCGAGCTCGCGCTGGAAGCGGGCGTGCCGCCCGGCGTCATCAACGTCGTGCCGGGCTATGGCGAGACCGCGGGTGCTGCGCTCGCCTCGCACCACGATGTCGACAAGGTCGCCTTCACCGGCTCGCACGTCACGGGCCAATCGATCATCCGCGCCTCGGCCGGCAACCTGAAGCGCGTCTCGCTCGAGCTTGGTGGCAAGTCGCCGGATATCGTGTTTGCGGATGCCGATCTCGATGCCGCCGTGCCTGGCGCGGCAATGGCGGTGTTCGCCAACTCGGGGCAGATCTGCAGCGCCGGCACGCGGCTGTTCGTCGAGCAGGCGATCTACGACGAGTTCGTCGGCCGCGTCGCCGAGTTCGGCAAGAAGCTGCAGGTCGGCAACGGTCTTGACCCCAACACCCAGATCGGCCCGCTGGTCTCCGAACAGCAGCTCGAGCGCGTCACCGGCTATCTCGATGTCGGCCAGAAGGAAGGCGCCAAGGCGCTCGCCGGCGGTGGCCGCGTGACTGAGGGCGCGCTTGCCAAGGGCTACTTCGTTTCGCCGACCGTGTTCGCAGGCGTCCAGGATAACATGCGCATCGCGCAGGAGGAGATCTTTGGCCCCGTGATCTCTGCGATCGCCTTCAAGGACATGGACGAGCTCGTCAAGCGCGCGAATGCGACGATGTTCGGTCTCGGCTCGGGCCTGTGGACCCGCGACGTCAGCAAGGCGCATCACGTTGCAAAGTCACTGCGCGCCGGTTCTGTGTGGGTCAACTGCTACCAGGCCATGGACCCGGCCGTGCCCTTCGGCGGCTACAAGATGAGCGGCTATGGCCGCGAATCCGGCAAGCAGCACGTCGAGGAATATCTCAACGTGAAGGCCGTCTGGATCAAGACAGCGTAGCGCTCATTTACCTCTCGCATCTCGCGGGACGGAAAATTCTCTTTATCGGGGCGGCACCTTTTCCGGTAGCCGCCCCTCGCTATATGATCCGTATCCTTCCATAGCCATTTGGGGCAGACATGAAATTTCCGGCGTTGTTTCAACCGTTGCAGGTCGGTCCTTACAAGCTTGCGCATCGTGTCGCGATGGCGCCGTTGACGCGCATGCGGGCCGAGCGCGAGAGCTTTGCGCCGCGCACCCTCAACGCCGAATATTACGGCCAGCGTGCGACGCAAGGCGGCCTCATCGTCGCCGAAGCCTCGCCCGTGCTCTCGCATGGGCGCGGCAATCCGGCCACGCCCGGCATCTATTCGGACACGCAGGTGGCCGGCTGGCGCAAGGTCGTCGATGCCGTGCATGCCAAGGGCGGCATCATCTTCCTCCAGCTCTGGCATGTCGGTCGCGTCTCGCATTCCTCGTTCCATGGCGGCGAGCTGCCGGTTGCGCCTTCCGCGATCCCGATCAAGGCCGAGGGCATGAAGGCGATGACCGCTGACGGCAAGATCGCCGACTATGAGACGCCGCGCGCACTCGAAACCGGAGAGGTCAAGGGCATCGTCGAGGCATTCCGGCAAGCCGCGAAGAACGCGCTTACCGCGGGCTTCGACGGCGTCGAGATCCACGGCGCCAACGGCTATCTGCTCGAGCAGTTTTTGCAGTCACGCAGCAATCAGCGGACCGACCAGTATGGCGGGTCGATCGAGAACCGCGCGCGCCTGCTGCTCGAGGTTACGCAGGCCGCGATCGACGTCTGGGGCGCGAACCGCGTCGGCGTGCGGCTGTCGCCCTATGGCATCGCCAATGATTCCGGCGAGCCGGATCCAATGCCGCTCTATACGCATGTCGTGAAGGCGCTCGACAAGCTCGGCCTTGCCTATCTGCACTTCATCGAGCCGCGTTCGAGCGGCTCGGGCCGTGCCGAGGTCAACTGGCAGAACGTGCCGTCGGCGATGGTGCTGTTCCGTCCGCTCTATAGCGGCGTCCTCATGACCGCAGGCGGATTCAGCGGCGAGACGGCGAATGCCGCGATCGCCGACGGCCATGCCGACCTCATCGCCTTCGGTCGTATCTTCATCTCCAACCCCGATCTGCCGCGCCGCCTTCAGCACGACTATCCGATCACACCCTACAACCGCGCGACGTTCTACGGCGGCGAGGAGAGGGGGTATACGGATTATCCGGCTTATGACGAGCTGACGCCGGCGTAATCCTCTTTCGTCATTCCGGGGCGACGCGGAGCGTCGATCCCGGAATCCATTTTTCCGCTTGAACATGCCGTTCGATGGATTCCGGGCTCGCGACTTCGTCGCGCCCCGGAATGACAGGAGCAAGCATCCATGGCGAAAGCCGCAGTCGCCGCAGGAACCGCCAGCGGGCAATGTCTCTGCGGCAAGGTCACCTTCGAGATCGACGTTCCCGCGCGCTGGGCCTGGCACGATCACTCCGCAGCCAGCCGCCGCGCCCATGGCGCGGCCTATGCAACGTACGTCGGAAGCTGGAAAAAGCGTTTCCGCATCATGTCGGGAAAGACCGCGATCACCCGCTATGAGGACAAGGCGACCAAGACCGCGCGCAGCTTCTGCTCCCATTGCGGCACGCCGATTGCCTACGAGCGCCCACGCGGCCCGCACATGGTCAACATCCCCCGCGCGCTCTTCAACGAGCGTACCGGCCGCCAGCCGCTCTATCACCTTGCGATCGAGGAACTCCAGGAATGGGCCTATACCGGCGAGCCGCTGGTGCCGCTGAAAGGTTTCCCCGGCGTGGTCTGGCAGCGCTCGAAAAAGAGGAAGCGCGCTAGCGGCGAGGACCCTTTTGAGCTCGGCCGCGAGGAGATGTGACGCTCTCGCACGCAACGCAGCCATGACCGCGCTTCCTTGCGCGCGTGCTTCGACTTCGGCCATCATGCTACCGTCCTCCGGCAACGTCCGAGAGGCCCGGAGGAAACATGAAGAACCGCGTCACCGGCCGCTCCGCCTTTCTTGCGCTGCTCAGGGATGAAGGCATCACGCATCTGTTCGGCAATCCCGGCACCACCGAATTGCCGATCATGCATGCGCTGAAGGACCATCCCGATCTCACCTATGTGATGGCGATGCAGGAAAGCCTGGTGGTCGCGATCGCCGACGGCTTCAGCCGCGCCTCGGGACAACTCGTCGCCTGCAACGTCCATGTCGCGCCCGGGCTCGGCAACGCGATGGGCTCGCTCTACAACGCGCAGTTCACGGGCACGCCGATGATCCTGACCGCGGGCCAGCAGGAGCAGGGCCACGGCCTGATGGAGCCGGTGCTCTATGGTCCGCTGGTGCGCATGGCCGAGCCGCTGGTGAAATGGGCGGTCGAGGTGACGCGGCTGGAAGACCTGCCGCGCATCGTGCGCCGCGCCGCGAAGGTCGCGATGACCCCGCCGACCGGGCCGGTGTTCATCTCGCTGCCGGGTGATATCCTCAATAGCGAAGCAGGCATTGATCTTGGCCATTCCACCCGCATCGATGCGCGCGCAAGGCCGTCTGACGAGGCGTTGAGGGCATTCGCAGCACGGCTGCTCGAAGCCGAACGTCCCGTCATCGTCACGATGGACGAGGT
>NZ_JBBIAR010000007.1:0-196830 GCF_054185165.1 Bradyrhizobium sp. UFLA05-109
TCCGAAACCCATCATCGACGCGCGCAAGGCAATGCTCGAGGAGACCGAGGACGAATATCGCCGCCTGCTCTATGTCGCGATGACACGCGCGGCCGACCGGCTGATCGTCGGCGGCTGCATGCCCGGCAACATGAACACGGTGCGAAGGCTGTGCTGGTACGACCTCGTCGACAAGGGGCTTACCGGTTCCGGCCTTGAGAGGCAGACGATCGAAACGCCGCTCGGCAAGGTGACCCGCTTTGCCCGTCCGGAGGACGTCGCGCCGCTCGGCACGCCTGCGGCTTCCGTGAACGAGACAATCGCGCTGCCAGACTGGCTGCGAAGCCCGGCGCCGAAAGAAATCCTCGATGACGATCCGGTGCGCCCCTCGGGCCAAGCCGCCGAGGGAGGCCGGGCTGTCCGGACGGGCGAATCGGTCCAGTCCCGGGCCCTTGCATTGCAGCGCGGCACGCTGGTGCACCGGCTGCTGCAATCCCTGCCCGACATCGCCACCGACCGCCGGCGCGAGGCCGCGCTCGGCTTCATGGCGCGCAACGCCGCGGACTGGCCGGAAGCCGACCGCGTGGCGCTGGCCGACAAAGTGCTCGCCTTGATCGCCGCGCCACGTTTTGCCGCTGTGTTCGCCGCCGGCAGCCGGGCGGAGGTCGCGATCGTCGGCCGGCTGGAGCGAGCCGGCCGGGCGCCGGCGCTGGTGTCGGGCCAGATCGACCGGCTGGTGGTGACCTCCGAGGAGGTCCTGATCGTCGACTTCAAGACCAACCAGACGGCGCCGAAGAGCGCCGGGGAGGCGCCGGCGGCTTATGTCCGCCAGCTCGCACTGTACCGGGCCGTGCTCTGCCAGCTTTATCCCCAAACGCCGATCAGGGCGGTCCTGCTCTGGACCGAGGCCCCTGAATATATGGAGATTTCCGCTCCCGCGCTGGACGCGGCGCTGGCATCCCTTCATGTCGGCGTGAGCGTCCTTGACCCGGCAAGGCGCCGTTCATAGGTTCACGGCATGATCTCGGGCGCGATTCCCGTCGCGCCCTTCTCTCATTGTGCGAGGTATCCCCATGGCCGTTGGTAAGGTTTCTGATTCGGATTTCGAAGCCGAAGTGCTCAAGGCGAACGGCCCGGTGGTCGTTGATTTCTGGGCCGAATGGTGCGGCCCCTGCCGCATGATCGCACCCGCGCTCGACGAGATCGCCGGCGCGATGGGCGACAAGGTCAAGATCGTCAAGCTCAACGTCGACGAGAGCCCGAAGACCGCATCGAAGTACGGCGTGATGTCGATCCCGACCCTGATGATCTTCAAGGGCGGCGAGATGGCCTCCCGCCAGGTCGGCGCGGCGCCGAAGGCGAAGCTCCAGCAGTGGATCACCGCTGCGGTCTGATCTCGCTTAGCTGACGATTATTTTCGACAACGGCCGGCGAAATGCCGGCCGTTTGGTATTGCCCGTAGCCCGGATGGAGCGAAGCATAATCCGGGGCCTTCATCGCTTGTGGCACGATCCGGGATTGCGCTCCGCTCCATCCGGGCTACGCAATCTCTATGCAGGAGGCGTGCCGTTGATCCCGAGCACATGGCCAGCAAGATAGAGCGAGCCGGTGATCAGAATGCGCGGCGGCACTTCATAGGCGAGCCGTGACAGCGCGCGCAGCGCTGCCTCGACGCCGGGCGCTGTCTCGACGCGCATGCCAAAACTGCGCGCAGCATCCGCAACACGGTCGACCGGCATGGCGTTCTCGGCCTCCGGGATCGGCACCGCGATGATGTGGCGGGTGAGGCCGGCGAAATTGGCCAGGAAGCCGTGCGCGTCCTTGTTGGCCATCATACCGGCGATCACGACCAAAGGACGCGACACCCGCTCCTCGAGATCGCCGAGCGCGGCGGCCGCGACGCGGCCACCCTCCGCATTATGTCCGCCATCGAGCCAGATCTCGGAGCCCTGCGGCCCCCAGCCGAGCAACGCACCGGAGGTGATCCGTTGCATCCGCGCCGGCCATTCGGCGCCGACGATACCGGCTTCGAACGCTGCATGATTGATCTTGAAGGCGCCAACTGCGCGCAGCGTTGCGATCGCAAGGCCGGCATTGTCGAACTGGTGACGGCCAAACAGGCGCGGCGCCGCAAGATCCATCAGGCCGCGATCGTCGGAATAGACCAGACGCCCGTGCTCGACATTGACGTGCCAGCTCTCGCCCGCAGCAAACAGCGGCGCGCGCATGCGCTTGGCCTGCGCCTCGATCACCGCCATCGCCTCGCCCGTCTGCTCGGCAGATATCACGGGTACGCCGCGCTTGATGATCCCCGCTTTCTCGCCGGCGATCGCGCTCAAGCTATCCCCGAGGAAATCCGTGTGGTCCATGCTGATCGGCGTGATCACGGAAGCTGCCGGCGTGTCGATCACGTTGGTCGAATCGAGCCGTCCGCCGAGGCCGACTTCGAGCAGCACCACATCGGCGGGATTTTGCGCAAACAGATGAAAGGCGGCCGCGGTCTTGAGTTCGAACACGGTCGCGGCTTCACCGGCATTGACGCGTTCGACCTCTTCAAACGCAGCACGCAATTCGTCGTCGTCGACCAGCACGCCGCCACCGACGCGGCCTAGCCGGACGCATTCGTTGATCCGGACCAGATAGGGCGAGGTATAGGCGTGGACGCGCAGGTTTGCTGCTTCGAGCGTCGCGCGGAGATAAGCGAGCGTCGAGCCCTTGCCGTTGGTGCCGGCGACGTGGATCACCGGCGGCAGCTCACGTTCGGGATGTCCGAGCCGCTCGAGCAGTCGGTGCATCCGCTCGAGCCCAAGATCAATGCGTTTCTGATGCAGGGCTGACAGCCGCCCGATCACGTCACCGAGCGACGGCTTTGCGCTATCGGCGGAGGCGTTCACGCGTGCGGTGCGGCCGGCGCCACGTCGGGGGCCGATACGATCTGCGCCGCGCTCGTCACCGGCTGCGCCGATTTCGACCCGCCGTCCAGCGCCGGCGACCTGGTCAGCAAACGGCAGAGCCGCGCCAGGGTGGGACGCAAATCATGGCGATGCACGACCATGTCGACCATGCCGTGCTCCTTCAGGTACTCAGCGCGCTGGAAACCTTCGGGGAGCTTTTCGCGGATGGTCTGCTCGATGACGCGGGCGCCGGCAAAGCCGATCAGCGCGCCGGGCTCGGCAATCTGCACGTCGCCGAGCATCGCATAAGACGCGGTGACGCCACCGGTGGTCGGGTTGGTCAGCACCACGATATAGGGCTGCTTCGCCTCGCGCAGCATCTGCACGGCGACGGTCGTGCGCGGCATCTGCATCAGCGACAAGATGCCTTCCTGCATGCGTGCGCCGCCCGAGGCTGCGAACACGATGAACGGCGACTTCTTTTCGACCGCGAGCTCGAGCCCGCGCACGATGGCTTCGCCCGCGGCCATGCCGAGCGAGCCGCCCATGAAGTCAAAGTCCTGCACGGCGATGACGACGGCGGCGCCTTCGAGCTTGCCGTAACCGACCTTGATCGCATCGTTCAGATTGGTGCGGGCGCGCGCATCCTTGATGCGGTCGGCATATTTCTTCTCGTCGCGAAATTTCAGTGGATCGGGAGCGACCTCCGGCAGAGCGACGTCGAACCAGGTCTCGTTGTCGAAGATCGACTTGAGTCGGGCCACCGCGCCCATGCGCATGTGATAGTTCGAGCCAGGAATGACGAACTGGTTGGCCTCGACATCCTTGTAGAACACGAGCTGCCCGGAATCCGGGCATTTGATCCACAAATTCTCCGGCGTCTCCCGCCGCAGCATGTTGCGGATCTTCGGCCGGACCACATTGGTGAGCCAGTTCATGGTTTGCTCCGATTAGCCATCCCGCAGGAATCGCCTGAAGAGATATATGGCGGCCGGGACTTCTCCCGGCAAGCCGCCGTGTGGTCCGCGTTAGAGCATGATCCGGAAAAGTGTGAAGCGGTTTTCCGACAAGATCATGCTCAAACAAAGAGCTAAAGCGCGATGACAATTCAAGCCAGTCTCATCGCGCTTTAGAAGCGGAATTATGACCTATTCCGCCGCCTGCTGCGCGCCCCGCACACCCTGGGCGAGGGATGCGGTCAGCTCGGCGACGGCGTTAACGGTTTTGCTGGTGGCCCGGCCTTCCGCATCGAGGCTGTTCTTGAGGGCATCGACCAGCGCAGTACCGACCACCGCGCCGTTGGCATGCGAGGCGATGGCGCGCGCGTTTTCCGGCGTTCGGATGCCAAAGCCGACGCAGACCGGCAGCTTTGTATGTCGCTTGATACGGGCGACCGCTTCGCTCACCGCCGTAGCGTCCGCAGCCGCCGCACCGGTGATGCCAGTGATGGCGACGTAGTAGACGAAGCCCGAGGTGTTGGCGAGCACCGCTGGCAGGCGCTTGTCGTCGGTCGTCGGCGTCGCCAGGCGGATGAAATTGAGGCCGGCCTTCATCGCGGGCAGGCAGAGTTCGTCGTCCTCCTCCGGCGGCAGGTCGACGATGATGAGGCCATCGACGCCGGCGGTCTTGGCATCGGAGAGGAACTTGTCGACGCCGTAGATGTAGATCGGATTGTAATAGCCCATCAGCACGATCGGCGTGGCATCGTCGTCCTTGCGGAAGCCGCGCACGAGCTCGAGCGTCTTCTTCAGCGTCATGCCAGCCTTGAGCGCGCGCAGCCCGGCCGCCTGGATCGACGGACCATCGGCCATCGGATCTGTGAAGGGCATGCCGAGCTCGATCACGTCGGCGCCGGCCTTCGGCAACGCCTTGATGATATCGAGCGACGTCGCCGGATCGGGATCGCCGGCCATCACGAAAGTTACGAAGGCCGAACGGCCCTGCTTCTTCAGCTCGGCAAAACGGGTGTCGATACGCGTGGTCACTTGGTCTTGCCCCTCAGGATGTCGCCGACCTGCGGGACGTCCTTGTCGCCGCGGCCGGAAAGGTTGACGACCATCAGGTGATCCCTGGGCCGCTTCGGCGCGATCTCCATCACCTTGGCGATGGCATGTGCTGGCTCGAGCGCCGGGATGATGCCTTCGAGCCGCGACAGCAGCTGGAATGCTGCGAGCGCCTCGTCGTCGGTCGCGGAGAGATAGTTGACGCGGCCGATCTCGTGCAGCCAGGAATGTTCGGGACCGATGCCGGGATAGTCGAGACCAGCCGAGATCGAGTGCGCGTCCTGGATCTGGCCATCCTCGTTCATCAGGAGATAGGTACGGTTGCCGTGCAGCACCCCGGGACGGCCGCCCGCGATCGAGGCCGCATGCAATTGCGTGAGCCCGTGGCCCGCAGCCTCGACACCGAAGATCTCGACCGAGGGATCATCGAGGAAAGGATGGAACAGGCCCATGGCATTGGAGCCGCCGCCGATGCAGGCGACGAGCGAATCCGGCAGCCGGCCTTCGACCTCCTGCATCTGCGCCCTGGTCTCGTTGCCAATGATCGACTGGAAGTCGCGCACCAGCGTCGGATAGGGATGGGGACCGGCCACCGTGCCGATGCAATAGAAGGTGTTGTGCACGTTGGTGACCCAGTCGCGCAGCGCCTCGTTCATGGCGTCCTTGAGCGTGCGCGTGCCCGACTGCACCGGAAACACCTTTGCGCCCAGCATCTCCATGCGGATCACGTTGGGCTGCTGCCGCTCGACGTCGACGGCGCCCATATAGACCACGCATTCGAGACCGAACCGCGCACACAGCGTCGCGGTGGCAACGCCGTGCTGGCCGGCACCGGTCTCGGCGATGATGCGCTTCTTGCCCATGCGCCGCGCCAGCATGATCTGGCCGAGCACGTTGTTCACCTTGTGCGAGCCGGTGTGGTTCAGCTCCTCGCGCTTCAGATAGATTTTTGCGCCGCCGAGATGCTCGGTCAGGCGCTCGGCGAAATAGAGCGGCGAGGGCCGGCCGACATAGTTCTTGAGATAGCCGTTCATCTCGGCCTGGAAGGCCGGATCGGCCTTGGCCGCGTTGTACGCCTTCTCCAGATCGAGGATCAGCGGCATCAGGGTTTCGGCAACGAAGCGCCCGCCGAAGATACCGAAATGACCGCGCTCGTCCGGACCGCTGCGATAGGAGTTTGGTTTGGCGATGTTCATCGTACGCTCAACTCTTGGGTGGCGCGCGCAGCGCGAATAAAGGCTCTGATCATCTCCGGGTCCTTCACGCCGGGAGCGCTCTCGACACCAGAGGAGACGTCGACGCCGCCGGCGCCGGTGAGGCGAAGGGCCTCCGTGACGTTCTGGGCATGCAACCCGCCCGAGACCATATAGGGCAGCTTCAGATCGAGGTTTTCCAACAGGTGCCAGTCGAAGGGCGCGCCCAGTCCGCCCGGCCGTGTTGCGTCCTTCGGCGGACGGGCATCGAACAGTATGCGGTCGGCAACCGCGGCGTAGCCGGGCAGCACCGCGAGATCGGCCGCCGTCTCGATTGGAAGCGCCTTCATCACCGGACGGCCGAACTTCTGCTTGATGTCGCGCAGTCGCGCGATGCTCTCCTTGCCGTGGAGCTGAAGGATGTCCGGCGACAGCGCGTCCATGATGTTGTCGAGCGTCGCGTCGTCGGCATCCACCGTGAGCGCGACCTTGAGCGCGCGCTTCTTGACCTGCCGACCGAGATCGCGCCCGATTTCCAGCGACAGATGCCGTGGCGAGGGTGGAAAGAACACAAACCCCACCATGTCGGCGCCGGCGTCGAGCGCGACGTCGAGCGTCTCGCGCGTGGACAGGCCGCAGATTTTGACGAGCAGGGACATGGTTTCAAAGCGCGTGGAGGCGGCGAGGCCGCGGCCGGAAAAACGGGGATTTCGATGCGGCGCTTCTACAACGTCGCGCGCTGCTTGTCTCGTCCGACGGGGCCGTAAAGGCCGGCGCCGGCGGGGACCGGCAGACGCTGCGGATCGGGCCGCGAGGCAGCCGTGGAGGCCCTTAAGTCAGCCAGTTCGGACCTTGCCGAGCGCGCATCGGCCTCGTGCCGGCGCGCCGCACGACGCCAGTGCCGCTGGCCGAACCAGACGGCGCAGCCGCCGGTCAGCACCCCAAGGACAGCCACCAGGATCAGGAGCAGGAATAGCGGCAGGGCAATTCTCAGCGCCGGATCGGCCGAATTGAACGGGTCGAAGGAGACCGTTACCAGATGATGGTTGGCGACGGCGAAGTCCACGAGCAGCAAGGCCACCGGAATCACGATCAACGCGGTCAGGAATTTTCGCATCTCGATCGCTCGCCTTGAATCATGCTTGTGGCCGCAACAGGCGGCCACGCCGGTAAACCTGGGCGTCGGCCCTAGTCCGGCCCGCCAGGGTCCGGATGGTCCCGGTTCAGCCGCTCGCGCATTTCCTTGCCCGTTTTGAAGAACGGGACGCTCTTCTGGTCGACGGGCACATGGGCGCCGGTGCGCGGATTGCGACCTGCGCGCGCGGGGCGGTGCTTCACCGAGAAAGCACCAAAACCGCGCAGCTCGACCCGATCCCCGCGCGCGAGCGCTGCGACGATCTCCTCGAGGATCGCATTCACAATGTTCTCGACATCCCGCTGGTAAAGATGCGGGTTGTGCTCGGCGATACGCTGAACAAGTTCGGATTTGATCATCGAGAGATAGGACCCGGAAGCGTGCGGATGACCATTTCCGTGAAAATACCTTGATCTGTCAAGACGCTAAATCAAGCTTGGACAGCGCTAAAGTGCGTGACAAAGGCCTGAAAGGCGGTCTGTCACAATACAAGCCGAACGGGAAAACCCTCTCGGCCTCGCCCGGTTCCCGGTTAATTTGACGCGGCGGGCTCCCATAGCGCGAGCATTCCGTCCAAACCGATCCGATCAACCGCCTGCGTGACTCCGCTGCGCTCGATCTGGTGCGCCAGCGAGCTCAAACCGATGGCTTCGAGCGTGACGGTGGCCGCCGACTTGAGGAATGGCAGATCGCCAAAGCGAGGCTGCAACTTGTAGTCGCGGACCGGCAGGTCCTTCTTGACGCCCTTCTGCTCGACGAGCCAGGTCACCGCAGTTTTCTCGTCGCCGAGCTGGTCGATCAGCTTCAGCTCGATCGCCTGCCGGCCGGTGAAGACGCGGCCATCGGCGACCTTCTCGAGCTGCGAATCATCCATGCCGCGGCGCTCCTTCACCAGTCCCCTGAACCAGGCGTAGGAATCCTTCACCAGCGCATCGAGCGCGGCGCGCGCTTCGGGGCTGGTGGGCTCGAAACCGTTCGGCGCTGCCTTCAGCGGCGAAGATTTAACCTCCTCGACCTTGACGCCGATGGTCTTCAGGAGATCGGTGACGTTCGGAAACTGGAACAAGACGCCGATCGAGCCGACGAGCGAGCTCTGCTGTGCAATGATGTGGTCGGCCGCGATCGCGGTGATGTAGCCACCGGAAGCGGCAAGCCCCTCGACCACCACGACGAGCGGCTTCTTCGCCTTCAGTCGCATCAGCGAATCATAGAGCTGCTCGGAGCCCGCGGTGGTGCCGCCCGGCGAATTGATGTGAACGATGACGGCGGCCGCGCGCGAATTCTCCAGCCGCTCCAGCGCCTGGGTGCGCTCGGAATCGCTGCGGATCAGGCCATCGATCTGAACGCGCGCGATCGAACCGGCGGACGCGAATGTGCCGCCTGTGCCCCGCGTTGCGACCAGCGCAAAGCCTGCAATCGCCGCGATCGCGATCAGCGCGGTAGCGACGCGCCAGAAGGTCAGCTTGCGACGGATCCGGCGGCGATCGACGATGATGTCCGAATCGAGCGACATCGAAAAATCTCCAAAATGTGGGCTCACGCCTTTTGCAGTCGCAGCGTGACCATCGGCTTATCTGGATACATCAATTGCGACGCAATTTGAAGAATTGAAGGCTGGTAACCACGTAGCCCGGATGGAGCGAAGCGTAATCCGGGATTAGCTCGCCGCGCAAAGATACCCGGATTTCGCTGCGCTCCATCCGGGCTACGGGCGCGAAAAAGCCCCGGCGAAATGCCGGGGCTTTGATGCTTTGCGAAACAAGCGTACCGCTTACTTGTTCTCGCCGCGGTTCTTGAGCGCGGTGCCGAGGATGTCACCGAGCGTCGCACCCGAATCGGAGGAGCCGTACTGCGCGATGGCCTCCTTCTCCTCGGCGACTTCGAGCGCCTTGATCGACACCTGGACCTTGCGGGCCTTCTTGTCGAACTGGATGACGCGGGCATCGACCTTCTCGCCGACGGCGAAGCGTTCGGCGCGCTGGTCGTTGCGGTCACGGGCAAGCTCGGAGCGCTTGATGAAGGTGGTGAAGTCGGTACCGGCGATCTTCACTTCGATACCGGCTTCCTTCACTTCGAGCACTTCGCAGGTCACGACCGCGCCCTTCTTGACATCGCCCGGCTCGGCGAATGGGTCGCCTTCGAGCTGCTTGATGCCGAGCGAGATACGCTCCTTCTCGACGTCCACATCGAGCACCACGGCCTTAACCACGTCGCCCTTCTTGTAGTTGTCGATCACCTGCTCGCCCGGAAGCTTCCAGTCGAGATCGGAGAGATGGACCATGCCGTCGACGTCGCCCTCGAGACCCAGGAACAGGCCGAACTCGGTCTTGTTCTTGACCTCGCCCTCGACCACCGAACCGGTCGGATGCTTCTCGACGAAGACCTCCCAGGGGTTGCGCATGGTCTGCTTGAGGCCGAGCGAGATACGGCGCTTGACGGAGTCGACTTCCAGCACCTGCACTTCGACTTCCTGCGAGGTCGAGACGATCTTGCCGGGATGCATGTTCTTCTTGGTCCACGACATCTCGGAGACGTGGATCAGGCCTTCGATGCCCGGCTCGAGTTCGACGAACGCGCCGTAGTCGGTGATGTTGGTGACGCGGCCGGTGAAGCGGGCACCCAGCGGGTACTTGGCTTCGATGCCCTGCCACGGATCGTCCAAGAGCTGCTTCATGCCCAGCGAGATGCGGTGCGTCTCGTGGTTGATCTTGATGATCTTGACCTTCACGGTCTGGCCGATCGAGAGCACCTCGGTCGGGTGGTTGACGCGGCGCCATGCGATGTCGGTGACGTGCAGGAGGCCGTCGATGCCGCCGAGATCAACGAACGCACCGTAATCGGTGATGTTCTTGACCACGCCGTCGATGACCTGACCCTCTTCGAGGTTCTGCACCAGCTCCTGACGCTGCTCGGCGCGGGTCTCTTCCAGCACCGTGCGGCGGGAGACGACGATATTGCCGCGGCGGCGATCCATCTTGAGGATCTGGAACGGCTGCGAGTTGTTCATCAGCGGCGCAACGTCACGGATCGGACGGATGTCCACCTGCGAGCGCGGCAGGAACGCCACGGCGCCGTCGAGGTCGACGGTGAAGCCGCCCTTGACCTGGTTGAAGATGACGCCGTTGACCTTTTCGTTGTTCTGGAACGCCTTCTCGAGCTTGCCCCAGCTCTCTTCGCGGCGCGCCTTGTCGCGCGACAGCACGGCCTCGCCGAGGGCGTTCTCGATGCGATCGAGGAACACTTCCACCTCGTCGCCGACCTTGAGATCGCTTTCACGGCCGGGGCCGGAAAATTCGCGCAGCGCGACGCGGCCCTCGGTCTTCAGGCCGACGTCGATGACGGCCATGTCCTTTTCAATTGCAACAACCTTGCCCTTGACGACGGAGCTTTCCTGCAGATTGCCACCTGCGAAGGACTCGTCGAGCATCGCGGCGAAATCGTCGCGCGAGGGGCTGTAGGTATTAGCGGAAGTCGAAGCCATTTGTTCTCCAGTTGCGGACGTCTTGCCGGCCGTTGGGTTTATGGGCGTATCGCGCGCGCAGTGTCGGAAGGTCCGCAAAACCTTCGAGCGACCGCTCGTTGCCTCGGGTCTTGACCGAGAACAGCAAGAGCGGGCCGGCGAGAGCCCGCGCGTTCGATACGTTGAATTGTTTCCGGAGCCTGAAATCGTCGCCGGTCCCAAAACGGGGATCGGAATATCGACCTTCAAGAACGGGAGCGGGCTCTTCCTCCAATGACGACCGCGGCTTAAACCCGCGGACGGCCCGCTCGGACGGCCTCGATAATGTCGATGGCGGCCCGGACGCCGCCTTCTATATCCAGTTGGGAGTTATCTAGCAAGTAAGCATCGGGGGCCGGCTTCAAGGGCGCGATCGGCCGATTCTGGTCGCGTTCGTCGCGCGCGATGATGTCGGCGAGCACGGCCGCTTCGTCGGCCTCCTCGCCCCTTGCCCTGGCCTCCATGGTACGGCGGCGGGCGCGGACCTTGGGATCAGCGACGACGAAGATCTTCACGTCGGCATCGGGGCAGATCACGGTTCCAATATCGCGCCCGTCGAGCACCGCGCCGGGCGGGTCGGCGGCGAATTGCCGCTGAAAATTGACCAGGACCTCGCGAACCCTGGGAATCGCGGAGACCACGGAGGCGGCCTCGCCGATCTGCTGGGTCTTCAGGACGGGATTGCCGAATTTTTCCGGATCAAGCTCCAACGCCACCGCAACGGCGGCAGCCTCGTCACGCAGGTCGGCGCCCGCCTGTATCAGCGCATGGGCCACCGCGCGGTAGATCACGCCGGTATCGAGGTGACGGTAACCATAATGATGCGCGAGGCGCTTGCCGAGCGTGCCCTTGCCAGAGGCCGCGGGGCCGTCGATGGCGATGATCATGAAAAATCGGCCCCCAGCGAACGCATCATCGGAATGAAGTCGGGAAAGCTGGTGGCGATGAAGGCGGTGTCGTCGACCTTGACCGGCTGATCGGACGCGCAGCCCATCACCAGCGCCGACATTGCAATCCGGTGATCCATATGGGTGGCGACGAGTCCGCCGCCGGGCACGTGCCCCCTGCCCTCGACGATCAGATCGTCGCCGGAAATCTCGACCTTCACGCCGTTGACGCGCAGCATGTCGGCGGTCGCCGCCAGCCGATCGGATTCCTTGACGCGCAGCTCGTGCAGGCCGCGCATGATGGTCGTGCCTTCGGCGAAGGACGCCGCCACCGCGAGCACCAGATATTCATCGATCATCGACGGCGCGCGCTCCGGCGGCACCTCGACGCCGCGGAGTTTTGAGGCGCGCACGCGCAAGCTCGCCATGGGCTCACCGGCATCGCCGCGGACCTCGCTCTCCTCGATCGAGCCGCCCATTTCGCGGAGCGTGGTGAAGAGCCCGGTGCGCAGCGGATTGGTCATGACGTCGGACAGCACGACGTCGGAGCCTTCGGCGATCAGCGCAGCAACGACCGGAAAGGCCGCCGAGGAAGGATCGGCGGGTACCACGACAGCGGCGCCGTGCAGCTCGCCCTGACCGACCAGCGCGATGCGGCGGCCATGCCGGCCCTCCGCTACCGACGTGATATCGGCGCCGAAATGCTTCAGCATCAGCTCGGTGTGGTCGCGGCTCGCCTCGCTCTCGATGACGGTCGTTGTTCCCGGCGCAGCCAGGCCCGCCAGCAGCACCGCCGACTTGATCTGGGCGGAGGCCACCGGGGTCTTATAGGTAATCGGAAGGGGATCGCGTGCGCCCTGGAGCGTCAGCGGAAGACGGCCGCCCTCGCGCTCGGCGATCACTTTGGCCCCCATCTTCTCCAAGGGGTCCACGATGCGCCGCATGGGGCGGGTGCGGAGCGAGGCGTCGCCGTCAAACACCGCCGAGATCGGGCAGCCTGCGACCGCTCCCATCACCAGCCGGCAGCCGGTCCCCGAGTTCCCGAAATCCAGGGGCGCCTTGGGCTGGGCAAATCCGGCCACCCCGACCCCGCGCACGCGCCAGGCAAAATCCCCGGTGCGCTCGACCGTGGCGCCGAGCGCCTGCATGGACTTGGCGGTATTGAGGACGTCCTCGCCCTCGAGGAGGCCGGTGATCCGGGTCTCGCCGACCGACAGGGCACCCAGGATGAGCGAGCGGTGAGAAATCGACTTGTCCCCGGGTACCCGGACTTTGCCGGTCAGGGCGCCGCTGGCGCGCGACTGGAGCGGCCTGGGTTGGTCGGAATGCGTCAAGATTGTGTCCTTGAATGCCCTCAGGTGGATCTTGAATGCTCCTTGGGGCTCGCGGGCGCAGGTACCACATGGTCAGCCCGCCGTCACGGGCATGTCTTTCTTCCGCAATGCGCTATTGACAGCGGGCCGCCAACTAGCCAAGTGAAACACCGCTTTTCAGACATTCCCAGGATTCCTGCCGTGGCCAAGTCCGAACTCGGAACCAAACGCATTTGCCCGACCACGGGCAAGAAGTTCTATGACCTCAACAAGAATCCGGTGATCTCGCCCTATACCGGTGAGGTGGTGCCGATTGCGCCGCTGGCGCCGGCGCGCCCGACCCGCGGCGCCGAAGCGCGCAGCATGGCCCCGGACACCGCGCCCGAACCGGTCGAGACCGAGGAAATGGTCTCCCTCGAGGAGGCCGATGCCGAGGAGAACACCGGCAAGGTCAAGGCCGTCGTGCCGGAATCCGAGGACGACATCGAGGTGGACGAGACCCTCGAGGACGACGATGACGATGATTCGACCTTCATCGCCGACGACGAAGAGGGCGATGAGGACGTAACCGACATCATTGGTGATGTCGGAGGTGATGAAGAGACTTGAGATCAGACCTGATCTGTGATCAACGGTGCTGCCGCGCGAGTCACCTTTTACGGCTCGCCGGCCGAGAGTGATCCCCCAGGATCACCCCAACCGCAGGACTAACGGGGCCATAGCTCAGCTGGGAGAGCGCTTGCATGGCATGCAAGAGGTCGGCGGTTCGATCCCGCCTGGCTCCACCAGCCTTCGCTCGCTTCGCGAGCTACGGCTCGGCAAGCCCGGGAAGTCCCTCGTAGCGAAGTGAGCGAAGGCTGCCTCGCCATAGCCCGAAGGGCGACGGCGGGCTTAATCCACAATCACTCCTATTCGCGAGCTACGGCTCGGCAAGCCAGCTCCGCTCCATCTTAGCGAGGCTGCCGCGGCGTAGCCCGAAGGGCGAAGCCGGGCCTCGGCAAAATCTCGTCCTGAGATACTATCTACCCACTGCGTAGAGCGGGGGACAGGATGAAGCACGTCTACATTCTCGAAAGCCTCGATTCCGAACATTTCTACATCGGCATCACCGACGATTTGCGAGCCCGGCTCTCAAAGCACAACGCCGGCGAAGTGCCCCACACGTCAAAGTATGGCCCTTGGCGCATTAAGACCTACATCGCTTTCAGCGATGAGGCGCAGGCGATTGCGTTCGAGAAATATCTCAAATCGGCTTCGGGCCGCGCGTTTGCGAAGAAGCGCCTTTGAGGGCAGGTGACGCTCGCGCGGAGAGTTCGAGAGGACGGGGCTTACCGTTGGAAGAGCCCCCCTACTCCCCAATCACCGCATTCAGCCGGTCGCGTAGCGCGACGATCTCGTTTTTCATCGCGACCAATTCAGGCACCGTGCAATCAGATGCCGCCAGGATCGACTGCGGCACGCTGCGCGCCTTGTCCTTCAACGCCTGCCCCTGCGCCGTCAGCGCGATCAGCACCTGGCGCTCATCCTCGGTCGAGCGCGTTCGCTTGACGAGCTGCGCGGCCTCGAGGCGCTTGAGGAGCGGCGTGAGCGTGCCGGAATCCAGAAACAGCCGCTCGCCGATGTCCTTCACCGGCACGCCGTCGCGTTCCCACAGCACCAGCATCACCAGATATTGCGGATAGGTCAGCCCGAGCCGGTCGAGCAGCGGCTTGTAGACGCGGTTGAAGGCGTGCGCGGCGGAATAGACCGCAAAGCAGATCTGGTTATCGAGCCGCAGCGGCTGGTCAGCGGCCAGTTGTTTCCGAGCCATGGGAAACCTCAACGGAAAACCTCACGAGATTCGCTTCGACATTCTGGGGCGGAGCGGCGGCACATTCAATTGCGAACAATTAAATGTGAGGCCGCGCAATTTATATTGCACACAATCTAATTGTCTGCAATATGTGGCTCACCCCAACCGGAAACCAGGGAGACCCAAGATGTCCGTGAATGTCCTCTACAAGACCAGCGCCAAGGCCACTGGCGGCCGCGACGGCCATGCCGCGACCCTCGACGGCGCGCTGGACGTGAAGCTGACCACCCCGAAGGAGCTCGGCGGCGGAGGCGGGGCGGGCAACAATCCCGAGCAGCTGTTTGCGGCCGGCTATGCCGCCTGCTTCATCGGCGCCATGAAGTTCGTGGCCTCCCAGGGCGGACCGAAGGTTCCCGCCGACACCTCGGTGACCTCGACGGTCGGCATCGGCCCGCGCTCGGAAGGCGGCTTCGGCCTCGACATCGATCTCGTCGTTTCGCTGCCCGGTGTTCCCCGTGCGGAGGCCGAGGCGCTGGTCGAGAAGGCCCATCAGGTTTGCCCGTACTCCAATGCGACCCGTGGCAACGTCGACGTCCGCCTGAAGGTTGCGTAAAGCCAAACGCGGGCTGGCTGGCCCGAGATCCCCCTCGCGCCAGCCACTTGCGCCTTGATATGCCGCGCCACGGGATTGGCCGCGGCAGCGCATGCGGCCCTACGCCAGGAGCCATTGCCGGCTCTCGCGAACCTCGCTAGGCCTGTGATCGAACAGAGATCAGCGAGCCGAAACGAAGGTTGGCGTCATGACTTCCGAAGCCGCATCCGGTGCGATGAGTGGACTGCGCGTGATCGATCTTACGCGCGTGCTCGGCGGCCCCTATTGCACGCAGATTCTCGCCGACCACGGCGCCGACGTGATCAAGGTCGAGCCGCCCGCGGGCGATGAGGTGCGCGAGTGGGGACCTCCCTTCCATGAGGAGGACGCGGCATATTTCCTCGGCATCAACCGTAACAAGCGCTCGATTGGCTTGGATCTCGCCTCCGAGGGCGGCCGCCTCGTGCTGCTCAAGATGCTGGAGAGCGCCGACGTCCTGATCGAGAATTTCAAGCCCGGCACGCTGGAGAAATGGGGCATTGGCAACGAGGTGCTGCGCGAAAAATTCCCGCGCCTCGTGCATTGCCGGATCTGCGGCTTCGGCGCCGACGGCCCGCGCGGCGGCAATCCCGGCTATGACGCCATCATCCAGGCGATGACCGGCATGATCGCGGCGACCGGTTCAAAGGAAAGCGGGCCGATGCGGATCGGCGTGCCGCTCGTCGACATCACGACCGGACTCTATGCCGCGATCGGCATCTTGATGGCGTTGTCGGAACGGCAGCGCTCAGGGCTTGGGCAATTCCTCGAGACCACGCTGTACGAGACAGGTCTTGCGATCATGCACCCGCATACCGCAAATTACTTCATGCACGGCAAGCCCCCTGGCCTGACCGGCAACGAGCATCCCAATCTCGTGCCCTATGCGATCTTCCCGACCAAAACCGACGACATCTTCATCGGCGTCGGCAATGACGGCACGTTCCGCAAACTGGCCAGGGAGATCGGCAAGCCCGAGCTCGGCACCGATCCGCGCTTTGCCCGCAACAAGGACCGCATCGCCAATCGCGAGGCGCTGCGCGCCGAGCTTGCCGCCGTGTTCCGCCAGCACGAGGCCGAGCCGCTGTGCGATCGCCTGCTCGCCGCAGGACTGCCCGCAGGCCCCGTGCAGAAGATCGACCAGGCGTTGAACAATCCCCATACAATCTACCGCGGCGATATTATCGAGAAGGACTGGTACAAGGGCGTCGCCTCGCCGATCCGGCTCGATCGCAGCAAACCGAGCCTGCGCCGCGTGCCGCCGAAATTCAGCCAGCATGCCACTGAAGTGCTCGGCGAGTTCGGATATTCCAGCGCCGAGATCGACGCGATGGTCGCGAACGGCGTGGTCTGCGGGCCCGAGCGCAAGCGCTAGGATCGCGGCGAGCAACATCCCCCTCGTCGATGCCGCACTGCGGCGCGCCCCACGACGGTGCGCCGCGAACGGCGTGCCTTGCGAAGGCACCTTCGCCTAATTTCCGGCTTCCCTTTTGCGGCGCTTGCCGCTTTCGTTTCGGCCGCTTACACAGTCACGTGAACGTCATACGGCGCTGCTAGCGCAAGCGCACTTTGATGACGGCCCAAGGGAGGTTTTCTTAATGGCTCTTCGACAATTCGCTGCGGCTGCCACCATTGCCGCCACGTTCGGCTTTGCCGCCACGCCGGCGCTGGCCGTGACCGAAATTCAGTGGTGGCACGCGATGACGGGCGCAAACAACGACGTCATCGTCAAGCTCGCCAACGACTTCAACGCGTCGCAGAGCGACTACAAAGTCATTCCGACCTACAAGGGCAACTACGCCGACACGATGAACGCCGGCATCGCGGCCTTCCGCGCCGGCAACGCGCCGCACATCATGCAGGTGTTCGAGGTTGGCACCGCGACCATGATGGCCGCGACCGGCGCCGTCAAACCGGTCTACAAGCTGATGGCCGAGACCGGCGAGAAGTTCGATCCCAAGGCCTACCTGCCCGCGATCACCGGCTACTATTCGACGTCGAAGGGCGAGATGCTGTCCTTCCCCTTCAATTCGTCGTCCACCGTCATGTGGGTGAACCTCGACGAGCTGAAGAAGGCCAACGTCGAGATCCCCAAGACCTGGCCCGAGGTCTTCGAGGCCGCCAAGAAGCTGCACGCCAATGGCCATCCCACTTGCGGCTTCTCCGGGTCCTGGGTGACCTGGGTCAATCTCGAGCAGCTCTCGGCCTGGCACAACGTGCCGCTCGCCAGCAAGGCCAACGGTCTTGACGGCTTCGACACCAAGCTGGAATTCAACGGACCGCTCCAGGTCAAGCACCTCGAAAACCTGATCGAGCTGCAGAAGGACAAGACCTACGACTATGCCGGCCGCACCAACACCGGCGAAGGCCGCTTCACCTCGGGTGAGTGCGCCATCTACCTGACCTCGTCGGCCTTCTTCGGCAACGTCAAGGCGCAGGCCAAGTTCAACTTCAACGCGGTGCCGATGCCTTACTATCCGGACGTCAAGGGCGCGCCGCAGAACTCGATCATCGGCGGCGCCTCGCTCTGGGTCATGGGCGGCAAGTCGGCCGACGAATACAAGGGCGTCGCGAAATTCCTGACCTTCCTCTCGGACACCGATCGCCAGGTCTACATCCACAAGGCCTCCGGCTACCTGCCGATCACCAAGGCAGCCTATGAGAAGGCAAAGGCCGAGGGCTTCTACAAGGATCAGCCCTATCTCGAGACCCCGCTGCTCGAGCTGACCAACAAGGAGCCGACCGAGAACTCCCGCGGCCTGCGCCTCGGCAACATGGTTCAGCTCCGTGACGTCTGGTCGGAAGAGATCGAGCAGGCGCTGGCCGGCAAGAAGACCGCCAAGCAGGCGCTGGATGCCGCCGTCGAGCGTGGCAACACGATGCTGCGACAGTTCGAAAAGACCGTCGTCAAGTGAGGCAATGAGCGGCAGGCCGCGGATGCGTGGCCTGCCGCTCTGCTGACGTCATGCAGAAGCAATCGATTTTCCAATCAAGGCTATTGCCGTTCGCGCTGGTTGCACCGCAGCTCGCGATCGTCCTGATCTTTTTCTACTGGCCCGCCGCACAGGCGGTGATCCAGTCCTTCCTGCTCCAGGACGCCTTCGGTCTTTCGACCAGCTTCGTCTGGTTCGACAACTACATCGAGCTCTTCAAGGAGCCCGCCTATTTCGAGGCGATCGTCCGCACCTTCTTCTTCTCGTTCGCCATCGCCATCTCCTCGCTGTCGCTGGCGCTGCTGCTCGCCGTGATGGCGGACAAGCCAATGCGCGGCGGCACGATCTATCGCACGCTGCTGATCTGGCCCTATGCGGTGGCTCCCCCGGTCGTCGGCGTGCTCTGGATCTTCATGCTGCACCCCTCGCTCGGTGTACTCTCGCGCTACCTGCGCGACATGGGCGTCGACTGGAATCCGCTGCTCGACGGCAACCAGGCCGCGCTGCTGGTCATTCTCGCGGCCGCCTGGAAGCAGGTCTCCTACAATTTCCTGTTCTTCCTCGCCGGGCTTCAGGCTATCCCGAAGAGCGTGCACGAGGCCGCTGCGATCGACGGCGCCCGTCCGATGCGGCGGTTCTGGACCGTGACCTTCCCGCTGCTGTCGCCGACCATCTTCTTCTTGCTGGTCGTCAACATCGTCTACGCGTTCTTCGACACCTTCGGCATCATCGACACCATGACTCGCGGCGGTCCGGGAACATCGACGGTAACGCTGGTCTACAAGGTCTACACTGACGGCCTGCTCGGCGGAAACCTCGGCAGCTCCGCGGCGCAATCGGTCATCCTGATGGTCATCGTCATCGTGCTGACGGGAATCCAGTTCCGCTTCGTCGAACGCAAGGTGACCTACTGATGGTCGAGCAAGAGGGCATCCGCCGCTACGTCGCCCATATCATCCTGTGGATCGGCATCGCGATCGTCGCATTCCCCGTCTACATCGCGATCGTGGCCTCGACCCAGGACAACGCGCTGATCGCCAATGGTCAGATGTCGCTCTTGCCCGGCGGGCACTTCCTCGAGGTCTACTACCAGACGATTTTCGTCGGCACGAGCGGATCGACCCGCGAGCCCGTCGGCAACATGATGCTCAACTCGCTCGTCATGGCGATGCTGATCGCGGTCGGCAAGATCGCGATCTCGATCATCTCGGCCTATGCGATCGTGTATTTTCGCTTTCCGTTCCGGATGCCGATCTTCTGGATCATCTTCATCACCCTGATGCTGCCGGTCGAGGTGCGCATCTATCCGACCTACAAGATCGTCGCCGACCTGCACATGCTGGACAGCTATGCCGGGCTGTCGCTGCCGCTGATCGCGTCGGCCACCGCGACGCTGCTGTTCCGCCAGTTCTTCATGACGGTGCCGGACGAGCTCCTGGAGGCCTCGCGGATCGACGGCGCCGGACCTCTGCGATTCTTCTGGGATACGCTGCTGCCGCTGTCGCGCACCAACATGGCGGCGCTGTTCGTGATCCTCTTCATCCTCGGCTGGAATCAGTATCTCTGGCCGCTGTTGATCACGACCCGCGATGACATGCAGACAATTCAGGTCGGCATCCGCAAGATGATGACCACCAACGACGCGCTCACCGAATGGCCCATCGTGATGGCAACCGCAGTGCTCGCGATGCTGCCGCCGGTTTTCGTCGTCGTGGTGATGCAGAAACTGTTCGTACGCGGCCTGGTCGAGACTGAGAAGTAGATTTTTGGAAGTGTTTTTTCATGGCTAACGTCACCCTGCGCAACGTCCGCAAGACCTATCAAGGTGGCTTCGAGGCCATCAAAGGCGTCAACGTCGATGTCGGCGACGGCCAGTTCTGCGTGCTGGTCGGCCCAAGCGGCTGCGGCAAGTCGACGCTGCTCCGCATGGTCGCGGGGCTCGAGACCGTCAGCGGCGGCGAGATCGACATCGGCGGCCGCGTCGTCAACCAGATCGAGCCCGCCGACCGCGACATCGCGATGGTGTTCCAGAACTACGCGCTCTATCCGCACATGAGCGTCTACAACAACATGGCCTATGGCCTGCGCAATCGCGGCATGGCGGAAGCCGAGATCAGGACCCGCGTCGAGGAAGCCGCGCGCGTGCTCGAGCTCGCACCCATGCTCGAGCGCAAACCGCGCCAGCTCTCCGGCGGCCAGCGCCAGCGCGTCGCGATGGGCCGCGCCATCGTGCGGCAGCCAAAAGTGTTCCTGTTCGACGAGCCGCTGTCCAATCTCGATGCCAAGCTGCGCATCGCGATGCGGGTCGAGATCCGCAAATTGCAGCGCCGGCTGAACACCACGTCGATCTACGTCACCCACGACCAGCTCGAGGCGATGACGCTGGCCGATATCCTCGTCGTGATGAACGGCGGTCAGGTCGAGCAGATCGGCAATCCGCTCGCGATCTACGAGAAACCGGCAACGACGTTCGTCGCGTCCTTCATCGGCGCACCGCCGATGAACCTGATGTCGACGCGGCCGGACGAGATCAGGACGCAGCTCGGAGGCGGGCGAGTGGCGGAAGCCGGCATCCTCGGCATCCGCCCGGAGGACTTCGTCATCACCGGCCAGATGCCGGCCGGCGGCGTGGCACTTGGCCTCACCGTGGAAGCAATCGAGCGGGTCGGCGCCGAAACCTTCGTCTACGGCTCGCGCCAGCAGGACGAACAGCAGGTCTCAGCGACGCCCGGCGAGCTGCCGCCCGGCGAGGTCATCGTCCGCATTCCCGGAACCGAGGCACCCGCGATCGGCCAGAAGATCCGCGTCGCTGCTAGCCGCGAAAAGCTGCATCTGTTCAGTGGCGACGGCCGCAAGCGGATCGAGGCCTGAGGCTTTCCGTCAAGGGCCGTTAAAAATATCGAAAACAACCCCATGCAAAGTAGCCGGCATGGGACTTGGTCATTCCGGAGCTCGCGTCAGCGAGAACCCGGAATCTCGCGCCACAATCTCTGGATTCCGGGTTCGGCGCTACCCGCCGCCCCGGAACGACGAATTCACAGCCCCCCGCTAGGTGCTTGAACGCGCATGGGGATATGCCCATATTGGGTCACAAGGGGTGCCATTCCGGGCCCTGAAACGTCAAAGTCGCTTTCGGCGAGGACTTTGTAAACTATGTCTCGTGTTCCCACGTTATCCAGTCCGTTCCTTCTGGGGTTCGACGAGATCGAGCGCGTGCTCGATCGGGTCGTCAAAGGCGCCGACGGGTACCCTCCCTACAATATCGAGAGGTGCGACCGGTCGGACGGCCAGCCCGAGCGCCTACGGATCACGTTGGCGGTCGCCGGTTTTACCCGCGACCAACTCGATGTAACCATTGAGGAAAACCAGCTCGTGATCCGCGGGCGTCAGCAGGACGACAAGACCCGGCAATACATCCATCGCGGCATCGCCGCGCGCCACTTCCAGCGCACCTTCGTGCTGGCAGAGGGGATGCTGGTGCTGGGTGCGGATCTGAAGAACGGGCTGTTGTCGATCGATCTTGCCCGGCCGGAACCGGAAAGGATCGTTAAGACAATCGCTATCAATGAGCACGAATAATGGAACGAGTAGCGGACTCGACCGCTTAGTTTCGAGAGAGGAGTCGAGACCATGAGTAACGGTCACGTTGCATTCGAATACGAAGCCAACAACGTCTCACCGGAGACGCTGGCAACCCTCGGCGAGGGCCACATCGCCTATGTGAAGCAGATCCGCTCGGAGGACGTGCCCGACCTGTTTCCCGAGGCGCCCAAGATTGCGCCAGGCCTCAAACTCTTCGCGCTCCACGCCGCCGACGGCACGCCGATCATGTTGACCGACAGCCGGGAAGCCGCGATCGCCAATGCCTGGAGCAACGAGTTGCAGGCGGTGAGCGTGCACTGAGCGCTGACGCGCTTCACAGATGAATTCCAAGCGGGCATGCCTTCATGCGAGGCCATGCCCGCTTTCTTTTTGAGGGGCGCGAAGCGCGAAGAATTTCAGCCGAATCAATGGACGATCCCCCCGTCGCCGCGTAGCGCGACGCGCGGAGGTTTCATCCTTCGCAACTTGTGATTTTGGCTAAAAAGGGTCTGGCCCTGCCCTGAATCGAGCCATGGACCGGAGACATACATACTTTATGCGTGAGCCGACCGGCTTCACGCCGCACGCACGGTCGTGAGGAACCTGTCGACCTCCACCTTGAGCCGGTTGCCGTCGGATGACAACGACTGCGCAGCTGAAAAAAGCTGAGACGACGCAGATCCAGTCTCGGACGCGCCACGCTGGACATCAATGATGTTCGACGACACCTGTTGGGTGCCCTGTGCTGCCTGCTGGACGTTACGAGAAATCTCGCGCGTCGCCGCTCCTTGCTCCTCCACGGCGGCAGCGATTGCAGAAGAGATCTCCGACAGCCGTTCGATCGTGCTCGAGATATCCTTGATCGCGACCACCGATTCATGCGTTGCGGCCTGGATACCGGATATCTGCTGGCCGATTTCTCCGGTCGCCTTTGCAGTCTGCTCGGCGAGTGCCTTCACCTCGGAGGCCACGACTGCAAAACCACGGCCGGCTTCGCCGGCGCGCGCCGCTTCAATGGTCGCGTTAAGGGCAAGCAGGTTGGTCTGACCTGCAATCGTATTGATGAGCTCGACCACATCGCCGATCCGCGCAGCCGCCTTCGAGAGCTCGCTCACGCGTTCGGTCGTGGAACGGGCCTGGCCGACCGCCTCGCCGGCCATCCGCGCTGATTCCTGCACCCGTCGGCCAATCTCACCGACTGAGGTGGACAGCTCCTCGGTGGCCGAGGCTACCGATTGCACGTTGGTGGAGGCCTGTTCTGACGCCGCTGCCACCGACGTTGCGAGCTGTTGAGAGCGGTCCGCACCCATCGTCAAGGTGCTGGCGGATGCCTCGAGTTCGGTCGAAGCCGACGACACGGTCTTGACGATTTCTCCAACGGCCGCCTCGAAGCCGTCGGCGAGACGGTGCATGTCGGCCTTGCGCTGCGCGTCGGCCTGCTCCTTGGTCGCTTCCTGCTCCCGTCGCATGCGCTCGACTTCCAACGCATTGATCTTGAACACCTCGACCGTCTTGGCCATTTCGCCGACCTCGTCGTGTCGCTTCAGGCCTGGCACATCGTGCTTCAAATCGCCGTTTGCGAACGCTTCCATGACCGTCTTCAACAGATCGATCGGCCGCGCCAGCCCTTTGACGCCGATGAACATCGCGAGGGCAAGGCCAACCACGAGCCCGGCGCCGAGTATCGCGAAGGTCAGATAGATCGTGCTCCAGGTCCTCACCGTCAGCTCATCCGAGCCCTGGTTCGACAAGTTCAACAAGGCGGCCACGAGCTTGCCCTGCTCCTCGGCCGCGACGTCGATCGCGCTTTCGCATTCGGCTCGCATCTGCACGGCCGCCTTGGCATTGTCCTCCGACGTCGTGGCCGCCGCCGCCTTGAGGGATGGCTGACAGGCCACGAACGCCTTTTCGAACTTCGCTACTACCGGTCCGATCAGGGCGGATTGCTCCGGAAGATTCTTGGCGACCGTCGCCATTAGCGTAGCGTACTCCTCACGCGCCTTTTGGGCGGCGGCAAGCGCGCGCTGATTGCCTTCGTCAGTCGTTTCCGACAGCAGCTTGTAGGCATAGGCCACATAGGTCATGCCCCAGCGCGAAGCGCGTGCCGAGAGGGTCGCCGAATTGCTGACGTTATCGATCAGCGTCGAATAGTTGCTGTCGATGGCCAGCATCCGTGTCGCTGCGAAACCGACCGCGCCTACGGACAGGATCGCCAGCAGGGAGATAATCAGAACGATCTTGGAAGAGATGCGAACATTGTTGAGCCAGGACATGCCTTCCTCATTTCATAACCAATGACACGAAGGGCGGGTCATCCCCTATCGTTTTGCGGAAATGCGCTAAGCAGCTCTGACCGTGCTCAGGAACCTGCCGACCTCGTCCCTGAGGCGGGCGCTATCGCCCGACAGTGACCGTGCGGAGGACAGGACTTGCGAGGAGGCGGAGCCGGTCTCGTTCGCTCCGCGCTGCACCTCGACGATATTGGACGAAACCTGCTGCGTACCGAGCGCCGCCTGGTGCACATTGCGCGAGATTTCCTGCGTCGCGGCACCTTGCTCCTCGACCGCGGCTGCGATGGTCGAGGATATTTCCGAGAGCCTCTCGATCGTGCCGCTGATCTCCTTGATGGCATCGACCGATTCCCCGGTCGCCGCCTGGATGCTGTTGATTTGGTGACTAATCTCACCAGTTGCCTTTGCGGTCTGTTCGGCGAGCGCCTTGACTTCGGAGGCCACGACGGCGAAGCCACGGCCAGCCTCGCCCGCGCGGGCAGCCTCGATGGTCGCATTCAGCGCCAGCAGGTTCGTCTGACCAGCAATCGTATTGATCAAGTCGACGACATCCCCAATGCGGGCCGCGGCCTTGGACAGCTCGCCAACCCGATCAGTGGTCGTGCGCGCCTGACTGACGGCATCGCCCGCCATACGCGCCGAGTCCTGCACCTGACGGCTGATCTCGTTGACCGAGGACGACAGTTCTTCCGTCGCGCTTGCGACCGACTGCACGTTTGCCGAGGCCTCCTCGGACGCCGACGCAACCGTCGTCGCCATTTCCTGGGCGCGCCCCGCCGTCGACGTCAACGTTCCGGCGGACGCTTCGAGCTGGGTCGACGCCGTCGATACGGTGTTGACGATGCCGCCGACCGCTCGCTCGAATTCATCGGCCAGCTTCATCATGTCGGCTTTCCTGCGTTCAGCGGCAACCCGATCCTGCGCAGCCTGCGCTTCCGCTTCCCCGCGCGCCTTCTGCTCGGCTTTCACCTTGAAGGTCTCCACCGCCTGCGCGACGCCACCGATCTCGTCCTTGCGGCCAAGGCCAGGCAGCACCACGTCGAAATTGCCGTCGGCAAGCTTTTTCATCGCGCCCGTCATCGCCACCATGGGCCGAGCAATCGTGACGACGGAGAACACACAGGCTCCGATCAACGTGAGGGCGACCAATAGGCCGATGACGAGCGAGGTCCGCTCGGTGGAGGATATTGCCTGCTCGGCCGCGGCCTTCTCCTGATCCATTCTATGCTTGCCGAATTGAACGACCTGTTCGCTGAGGGTCTGTAGTTCCGCGGCGATTGGCAGCGTGCCGTTTTCGACGACCTGCTTCGTTTCCGCCCGGAGATTGGCGAGATGGGCCGCCGCATCAGGCGCCAGCTCGCCGTTTGCGCCACGCCTCGCATCGGTCGCGAGGATGTCAGCCCTGATCTTCGCGATATCCTTGGCGCGCGTATCGTAGTCGCCGACCAGGACCTTCATCCGCTCGATCCTTTGATGGTTCTCCGGCACCTTCGAAACCGCAAGAATCTCGTCAGTGAACTTGTCAGCCGATTGTCGCCTGGCCGCGAGATTTGCCTGCGCCGTCCGAAGCTCCTCAGTGCTGTTCGCGAGCTGGATGTCGCGGGCGGCCACCTGCATGCCGCGCAGCGAAGCCTTTGCCTCGATGGCGCCGCGCGCGAGAGTGGACTGCTGGTCCGCAGTCTCACTGCTCTGGCGGACGGCGCCATTACCTTGCATCTGGGCGAAGATCATCCCCGCGATGAGCAAGATGCTGAGTGCGGAGGTCAGAGCAAGCTTGGTACCAATGCGCAAATTCGCGATAGTCCGCATCATCCATTGTCCCTCAATCTGCTAGAGAAAACCGGTCCACAATTTTTCGGAAGGCTCGGCGCTGCCTGCAACCGTCGACATCCCATCCCCGGGCAACTTCGATCCCGAAGCGATGCGTTAACTAGAGCCGGCAGAACTAAATCAAATCCTACCTGCCGCGACCCGTTTGCGTGATCCGGATAGCGGTTTCGGAACGTGGACATCGAAGCCGACCCGCGACATCCGGTAGCCGGTAGCCTCGTCGATCGTGTGATTGCGCACCGGGCCGAATTCATCCTCGACGGGCGCCTGGACTGCGGCCGGCAATTCTTGCGCTAACCGGATTGGTCTTTTGCGCGAAATGGATGGAAATGCTCCTCCATGGGCCAGTGCCGGATGGTTATGATGTATAATTATAACATCGGACCGAAGCCTAAGAGACACCCATTGCAAGACGACACATTCTACGCAGCGCCGGCCCTGTCGGGCTCCGGCTTCGAGGCATTGCTCGCCTCGTTTGGTTCGCTTGCGCCCGCGATCAAACCTTTGCCACCCACGGCAGATACCGCATTCCACTGGCGTTCGGATGTCGTCATGGCACCAGGAATCAGTGTTTTGCGGACCCGATTTTCCGGCGACTGGTCCTATTCCTGCACGGCCGTTCAGGCGGATCTTGCGATAGGCTTTCTCGGCGCCGGCGCCGCCGACATGGTCGTGGGCGCCAGACCTGTGCAGCGGACGACATCAACCGTCGCACTCGTCGCGCTTCCGATGCTGCAGGATCACAAGATCAGGACATCTGCTGACGGAAAATATTCGAACGTCATGCTGAAGTTCGATGCTGGCGTCGTCGCAAAGGTGCTGAGCGCAATGTTTGGCAACGCCGCACTGATGAACCTGGATCTCACTCCGACCGTCGATCTCTCGACGAGCACGGGACAGACCCTGCATCAGCTTGCCCGCACGATCGTCCTGGGCATGCATGATCCGCAGGTCCTGAAGCACTCATCGAAAGCGATGGCTCTGTTGACGGAAGCCATCCTGCGACTCGTTTTCGAGAACGTGCCCCACAGCCTGAGCGGTCGACTGGATCGGCGGACACCCGACGTGACGCCGCGGCACATCCAGCAGGCCATCGAGCACATGCGCGACAATCTTCATCTGCCGCTGACGATGATCGACGTAGCGCTCGCCATCGGCGTGAGCGAACGCTCCCTGCAACTCGGATTCCGCAAGTTTCACGATACGACGCCCGCGGCTTACTTGCGACGAATCCGGCTGGAAGCGGTCCATGCGGAGTTATCGAGCCCCGAAAACGAACTGCCCGTGTACGAGGTCGCCTTGAAATGGGGCTTTACGCATATGGGCCGCTTCGCCGCGCAATACCGCGCGGTGTTCGGTGCCTACCCCTCGGAAACCGCCAGGCGCGCGTTGCCGGGCGATTAGGACCTTGCTGCCGGCAAAACATGCTGGCCGAGGCCACGATCGATCATGCTGACCGACAGCCGTGAAGCCGCGATCGCGAACGCTTGGAGCAACGAAGTTCAGGCCGTCAGCGTGCACCGAGTGCCGACACACCTGACACACGGAATCCCAGGCGGGTGTGCCCTCACGCGAGAGCGTGCCGGTTTTGCTTTTCGGCGCGCGCTTGATAGATCGTCGTCATGAACACCATCGCCCCCATCCCGGTCGCCAGCTTCGAGATATCGCCCGGCGCGCCGCTTTGTGACGCCCTCCTCGCGCTCAACAACAGCCACGCGGAGGAGTTGTCATGGCTTGAGCCTGAGCGGATGAAACATCTCGTCGCGGAGGCGTTCTACGCCCGGAGGATCGGCGATCTCGACGCTTTCCTGATCGCGATTGACCAGGACGGAGAATACGACAGTCCAAACTTTCTGTGGTTTCGATCCCGCTATGCGCGATTTGTTTATGTCGACCGAATCGTCGTCGCACCATCGGCGCGTGGTAACGGATGTGCGCGTCGGCTCTACGCCGACCTGTTCGATCGCGCAGCCGAAGCCGGGCACGACCGCATCGTTTGTGAGGTCAATCGGCAACCACCGAATCCATCATCGGATGCTTTTCACGCTGCGTTGGGATTTATCGAGGTCGGCACCGCCATCATCCACAATGGCAGCAAGACGGTGCGTTACCTGTCGCGCTCGATCTAGTTGGCGCGTCTGAAAGGTGAAGCGGTTGGCCTACGCCGCGGTCGCGGGCGGCAGCGCGAGCACGGAATAGATCGCCTGCGCATCGCGCGAGGCGCGCAGCTTCTTGGCGATGTCCTGGTCGCGCAATAGGCGCGCGATGCGCGCCAGCGCCTTCAGGTGATCGGCGCCCGCGCCTTCAGGCGCGAGCAGCAGGAAGACGAGATCGACGGGCTGGCCGTCCATCGCCTCGAAATCGATCGGGCGATCGAGCCGCGCGAACAGGCCAAAAATCTTTTCCAGCTTGGGCAGCTTGCCGTGGGGAATCGCGACGCCGTAGCCGACGGCGGTGGTGCCGAGCTTCTCCCGCTGCAACAGCACCTCGAACACCGAACGCTCGTTCTGTCCGGTCAGCTCCGCGGCCTTCGCAGCGAGTTCCTGCAAGGCCTGCTTCTTGCTGTTGACTTTCAATGCCGGGAGAATCGCCTCGGGTGCGACCAGATCGGTAATCGGCATGGAGCTTTCCGAGGTGAATTAAGCCGTCAGGTTCCGAATTGGCCAACTTGGAAGACCAGATTTGGCCGGCGTCAATAAGGTGAAGCAGGAGGCGGACTTAGCCCCGGTCCTGATGTGGGGCGCTTCTACTCCAACGCAATCCCGGTGCCAACTCCCGCAAACGCCTTTTACCGTGCTCATCCTTAAAGACAGGAGTCCTACGGGGAGGATCCCAAAATCCACGATGAGGGCGGTCTAACTCCCAGCTTTTGACCCAGGAGGGTCGATCCAGCCGACATTGCCATCCGCCCGGCGGTAAATGATGTTCACCCGGCCGCTCGAGCCATGCTGAAATACCAGGCAATGGGCGCCGCTGAGGTCGAGTTCCATGACGGCTTCGCTGACCGAGAGCTGCCTCAAGGAGGTGGTCGATTCTGCGATGATTACGGGGCTATAGCCGGTGACCTCGTCCTCGCCCTCGCCGGGAGCCTCCAGGACGTAGGCGGTGGCGTCCAGTGAGGCCAGCGCCGCCGAGGCCGCAGCGGCCTTGCGGGCGGAGCGGTCCTTCAGCCGGCTCTTGTAGCGCTTGAGCCGCTTCTCGATCATCAGCAGCGCCTGGTCGGCGCTGGCATAGGCGTCCGACGCGTTCGAATCGGCCTCCAGCGTGATCCCGGAATCGAGGTGCAGCGCGCAATCGGTGCGGAAGCCGAACCCGTCCTTGCTCAGCGTAATGTGGCCGGAATAATTGCCGTCAAAATATTTGCGCAACACCTCGTCCGTGCGCTCGGCGACGCGCCCGCGGAGGGCTTCGCCGACGCTGATGCTTTTGCCCGAAATCCGGAGAGTCATGTGATGCCTCGCCTGGTTGGTGCCTAGCTTGGATCAATCCCGAGGGGAGATTGAGAGTAGCGCGATTTGAGGCGCGCGCAATCAGGCCGGCTCGGTGTTGCGGGAGCGATCGGACAGGGCGGTGGAGAGGACGTTACCAAGAGCGCTCTGCTTGTCGCGACGGCGTTGTACCGAAGAGGGAATGCGCATGGCTTCGCGGTACTTCGCAACCGTGCGCCGGGCGATATCAATGCCGGACGCACGCAACCGTTCCACGATCGTGTCGTCGGACAGGATTGCCGACGGCTCCTCCGAATCGATCAGCTGCTTGATGTGGTGGCGAACGGCCTCGGCGGAATGCGCCTCGCCGCCATCGGCCGAGGCGATCGACGCCGTGAAGAAATACTTCAATTCAAAAGTGCCGCGATTCGTCGCCATGTATTTGTTCGCGGTGACGCGCGACACGGTCGATTCATGCATCTGGATGGCGTCGGCGACCGCTTTCAGGTTGAGCGGCCTCAAGTGCGCGACGCCATGGGTGAAGAAGCCGTCCTGCTGGCGCACGATCTCGGTTGCGACCTTCAGGATGGTGCGGGCGCGCTGATCGAGCGCGCGCACCAGCCAGGTCGCGTTCTGCAAGGCATCGGTGAAATAGGACTTGTCGCCGTCCTTGCCGATCTTCTTCGACAGCTCGGTGTAATAGGTCTGGTTCACGAGCACCCGCGGCAGAGTGTCGCTGTTGAGCTCGACATGCCAGCCGCCGTCGGGACCCGGACGAACATAGACGTCCGGCACCATGGTCTGGAGGCGCGAGGAGCCGAACTTCATGCCGGGCTTGGGATTGAGGCGGCGGATCTCGCCGATCATGTCGGCGATATCCTCATCGTCGACGCCGCAGAGCTTGCGCAAGGACGCAATGTCGCGCTTGGCCAGGAGATCGAGATTCTCGACCAGCGCCTGCATCGCCGGATCGTAGCGATCGAGCTCACGAAGCTGGATCGCGAGGCATTCGCTCAAATTGCGTGCGCAGACGCCGGGCGGATCGAATTTTTGCAGCACCGCAAGAACATCGGCGACATCCCGCTGCGATGCACCAAGCCGCTCGGCGGCCTGGCCGAGATCCGGCGGCAGATAGCCGGCCTCATCGACGAGGTCGATGAGGTATTGCCCGATCATGCGCTGCGCCGGCGCGGTGAATGCGACCGAGAGCTGCTCGGCGAGATGGTCGGCCAGGGTGGTTTCCGCCGCGACGAAGGCTTCGAGATTGTAGTCCTCGTCACCGGAGGCGCCGCCGCCCCATTCGGTGTAGAAGCTCGGCGCCGCATCCTGCGCATTGCGCGCCGCGGCCTCCGCCGGCTCTTCCGAAAAGACGTTGTCCAGCCCGGTATCCAGCGTCTGCTCGATCTCGGCGCGGGTGCCGAGATCCTTGCTCATCCACTCTTCCTGGCCCGGCTCGAAGGCTTCGCCTGAACCGCCGCCGGGCTCGTCGCCATGGCTGCCGCCGGAGTCGTCGCTATCACTGAATTGGGCCGCTTCGGTCGGAGCATCGCCCGCGCCCTGCTCGTCATTGGCCCGCTCAAGCAGCGGATTGCGCTCGAGTTCCTCCTCCACGAAGGTCGTGAGATCGAGATTGGACAGCTGCAGCAGCTTGATCGCCTGCATCAGCTGCGGCGTCATCACCAGCGACTGCGACTGCCGAAACTCTAACCTCTGCGTCAGCGCCATGAAGCAAGAACCGTTCCCAAAATTTTGGTCCGATTTTTGCTTATCTTAGTCTGACCCCGATGTACACGTCTTGACGAATGCAAAAATCGGGCTAGAGGCGGAACTCCTCGCCAAGGTAAAGACGGCGGACGTCCGGGTCGTTGACGATCTCATCCGGACTCCCCTCGGTCAAGATTTCACCGGCATAGACGATATAGGCGCGATCGGTGAGGCCGAGGGTCTCGCGCACATTGTGGTCGGTGATCAGCACGCCGATGCCGCGGTTGGTCAGATGGCGGACGAGGTCCTGGATGTCGCCGACCGCGATCGGATCGATGCCGGCGAAGGGCTCGTCGAGCAGCATGTAGTTGGGGCGCGTCGCGAGCGCACGTGCGATCTCGACGCGGCGGCGCTCGCCGCCGGACAGCGCGATCGACGGCGATTTTCGCAGGCGCGTGATGTTGAATTCGTCGAGCAGCGAGTCGAGCTGCTGCTCGCGCTTCTTGCGCGAGGGTTCCACCACTTCGAGCACGGCCCGGATGTTCTGCTCGACGGTGAGGCCGCGGAAGATCGAGGCCTCCTGCGGCAGATAGCCGATGCCGAGCCGCGCGCGCTGATACATCGGCAGCTTCGTCACGTCATGGCCATCGAGCTCGATCGCGCCGCGATCGGCCTTGATCAGCCCTGTGATCATGTAGAACACGGTGGTCTTGCCGGCGCCGTTCGGACCGAGCAGGCCGACGGCTTCGCCGCGGCGCACATAGATGCTGACGCCGCGCACCACCTGGCGGCTGCCAAAGCTCTTTTCCACGCTATGCACAGCAAGGAGGCCCGGCCGTCGCAGCAGCTGCGGACCGCCCGCGCCGTTGGTCCTGGTGGTGGTCTGGGCGGGTCTGGGAGCTTGCGCGCGCGGTCGCGGCGGCTCCTGCGTCGGGATCGGCTGCTCGCGCGCGATCGGCGGCGCGTCCCGTACCGGGCTGGTCACGAGACCGCCGATGCTGTCACCGAGCGCGGTGATGTCCTGGCGTGCAAATCCTGGCCGGCCGCGTTTGGCGGGGCGCCGACGGAACATGCTGAATAAATCGACCATCCCCGCTGTCTCAAGCCTTTCACGGTGATCCCGCGATCTGCCGCCCCGGCGCGATTCGCCGCAACAGCATGAGTGAAAGGGTGTGTCTTGCCCAGAGAAACACCCTCGATCCCTTGTCAGAGGAATCCCGCCGCCGAGCCCGCCAGGGTAGATACAGTCTTGTCGGGCAGGCTTCAACCTCGCTCCGACAGCGCGTGATGTAAGCTGCTGAATTTACTTCGGTTTGCTTGTGCCCGGGAGTGCCAGAGGCGGGCCGGCGCCGGGCTTGGAGGAGCCGCAATCGCCACCGCCGCCCTGCGGGAGCAGGGCCTGCACCTTGCCGCTGTCGGATTCCACACGAGACACGCCGGTGGTCATGTCGACCATCAGGCGGTCGCCGCGCAGCACGTTCTTGCATTGGGTGAGGACGACGCCGCCGAGCATCGTGATCAGATTGGTCTTGGTGTCGAAGATGGCGGTCTCGCCGGTCACCACCTGCTCCTTTTGGGTGACCACGACATTGCCGCGCGCTTCCAGCCGCTTGATCGAGGAGCTGCCGTTCGGCCCGGGCGTTGCCGATTGCATCGGTGCCGCCGCCTTTGCGCTTTTCGCCGGCGGCGGTGCCGCCTGCCCAGACCCGGAGCCGCCCGATTCATAGAACACGACCAGCGTCTTCGAGGTCATGGTTGTATCGCCCTGGACGACCTTCACGTTGCCGGCGAAGGTCGCCTCCTTCTTCTTGTCGCGCATCTCGAGCGAGGCGGCCTCGATCTGGATCGGCTGATCGCGGTTCTGCGAGAATCCCTGCATGGCGTTGGGCACGCCCTGCATGGTGCTTTGCGCATGCACTGCTGCGATCAGCGTCACACCGAGCGCGAGCGCGCCGGCGGTGAACGCAACGCTTCTCGAAAAACCGTTGCGCAAAAAGTGCTTCGTCATCGAGATCATCTTGAGGTCGCAGACTTGTTTTGGAGGGCGCGCGTTTTCGGCGGCGGCGGCGGCGCGGGCTCGGCAGGCGCTGGCGGCGCGGCCGCCGGCTCGTCATTGCCGAGCTTGTCGAGGTGCATCACGACGTTGCCTTCGAAGCGGATGAGGTCGCCGCCCTCCATGATCTTCAGGCGGTCCGAGGACACGGTGCCGTTGGTCAGTTTGACGTCGACATGTTCATCCGAGGTGACCGTGTTGTTGGCCATGTCGACGAAGGCCTGGCTGAGGCGCGCCTCATAGCCCGTCGAGGTTCGCACGAAGATATCCTTGTGCAGATCGAGCTGCTGCTGCTTGTTGTCGAAGCTCCCGGTGAGGGCGTCGAGGAATACGGTCGATTGATCCTGCATCAGGAGCTTGGCCCTGAGCTTGTGCAAATCGACGTGATCAGGGTCTCTGATGTCCTGGGTCGCGGTTTTGGCCCAGAGCTCATAGGGTCGCTGATCGGGCGTGTAGCCCGACAGGTGCGGCGTTTCCATGGTGATCTTGGTGCCGGACACCACCAGGTTTCCGGGATCGAAAGCCACTTCCTTGGTGGTCCGGAACTTGTTGAAGGCCGAGACGAAGATGACCATCGCCATCGCCACGACGACCGTCACCGGTACGGCGATGCGCAGAAGATGGACCAGCCGGCTGTGGCGCGCCGCGGCCGCAAAGCGCGCCTCCAGGCCGTCATAGGCTACATCATAGGCTGGGTTCTGGACCGAATTCACCGCTGCTCCGGGGCGCCCGTTGACACCCGATTGTATCCGGCGCCGCCGGAATATGCAGCCCGCGACAGGCAGCTATGACTGTGTCCGAAACGGGGCGGCCGGGGGCGTCCTGAGACCCTCCCGGCCGGCACAACCGACCACCTCAAGAGTGCGCAAAAATGTCTTCGGCCTCCCAACCCTGCAAATCGAGCTTTGCCCGCGTCGGCAGGAAGTCGAAGCAGGCCTGGGCCAGCGCCGTGCGGCCCTCCCGCACCAGCATGGCATCCAGCCGTTCGCGCAAGCTGTGCAGATGCAGCACGTCGGAGGCGGCGTAGGCGAGCTGCGGCTCGCTCAGGCTGTCCGCGCCCCAATCGCTCGATTGCTGCTGCTTGGACAGATCGACGTTGAGCACCTCGCGGACGAGGTCCTTGAGGCCGTGGCGGTCGGTGTAGGTGCGGGTCAGGCGCGAGGCGATCTTGGTGCAGTAGAGCGGCGTCGTCATCACGCCGAAGGCCTCGTACAGCACCGCGATGTCGAACCGCGCGAAATGGAAGATCTTCGTGACGGAGGGATTGGCGAGCAGCGCCTTCAGATTCGGCGCGTCGGTGTGCCCCTTGGGGATCTGCACCACATCCGCGCTGCCGTCGCCCGGCGAGAGCTGCACGACGCAGAGCCGGTCGCGATGCGGGTTCAGGCCCATGGTCTCGGTGTCGATCGCGACCGAGGAGGTGTAGCGGGACAGGTCCGGCAGATCGCCGCGATGCAGGCGTACGGTCATGGCGTTTCAAACCTTCAGTCGAATAGATGCAGCCCTAGCAGGCTAATGCCGGGAACGGGAACTGGCGAGCGTCGGGCGCGCGAGCGAAATCCGCAAAGCCGGCTGGCCTTTCGTCCGCGCTTCGGCGGTGTATCCGCTGCCAGATATCCGCGCAAGCCGACCTCAGGGGCGATGGACCCTGCGAAAGTCGGCCAGGAAGACCCAGAAGCACAGCAGCGCTGCGAAAAGCTGAAGGAAGCCACCTTCGATGGCGCCGCCGGAGATCGAGACCGAGGTCGGAATGAGGATTGCGACAGTCAGGACGGCCGCCATGACCATGGCCGGAAGATCGACGATGAGAACGGCGGCATAGATCGCCAGTTCAAAGAAGGCATATTCCTTGAGGCGCGGCGAACAGAGATAGAGCGCATACATCGCCAGAACCGTGATGCGCGCCGCCTGCCGGGGATGATCGATCAGCCATCGATCCAACCTGTTCGCGAACCATCCGGTCTCGAGCGAGGCCCGATCCCCGATTGCGCGCGATACGGACAAGGCAAGTGGCGCCAGCACGAGCGCGATGGCTGCAAGCCCATAGACAGCGATGATGAGCGCTTCGCTGCCCGCCAGCCCCCACTGCCTTGCCAGGCCCTGGACGAGAATGAAGAGCGAGGGATTCATCCTGTCCTGGGCGACGCCAAGCTGCCCGGGAATTTGACCGGAGATGGCGCGGAGCCAGCTTGCGAAGAGATCGGCGTAAAACAGCATCGACATCAGGATTGGCAAGATGAACATGCTAGTCGCGACGGCGATCAGGATGAGCTTGCGAGAGCGCGGCTGCGGCAGGAAGTAGAGGGAAGCAAGGACCGGACAGAAGACCAGCTTGAATGATGTCACGAGGCCGAGCACCGCGGCACCGGTCAGGCGCAGCATGAAGCTTGTCTTGTCCCCCTCTTCAAAGCGACCGAGCAGGAGCGCCAGCGCAACCGCCGTCAGTAATCCGGTCAGAATCGAAAAATTCCCGGAGGCCAGCGTCCATTCGAAACCGACGAACGCGCCGAGGGCACAGAGCACTCTGAGACATGTATCGCGCGGGCCCGTACGGGGCGCGCCAAGACCGGGCAACACCAGTCCGCAGAGAATGGCGAGGACGAGATAGACAGCCCTGTGATGATCAACGAGCAGCCCCGCGGAGCACAGCGGACGGAAGATATCCAATGTGACCGGCAGATAGGGGTATGCGAACGTCGTGTTCTTCAAATTGCTGATGAGATAGGGGTCGACCCCCTCGACATAGGCATCGACCCCCGCGCAGTTCACGTGGAGGTCCCAGCCGAGTTGCCCACCGAAATTGCCGTCGACGACGAAGCTCGCAAGGACCAGAGTGGCGAGGAGCGCGGCAAAAAGGGGCAACCAGGCGTTCGGCAACCGGCCGAAACCGCCACCGGGATGCGACAAGGCGAGCTCAGCCTGCCCGACCGACGTCGCCGTCAAGTTCGGCCGCTGGGCGTTGTCGTTGGCCATGACCAGCGCCCGGCGCCTTTAGAGCCCTGCAGCCTGGCGGTTGGCGGCGGACACGCAGAGATGCGCGGTGCGGAACAGCGCGCTGCCGGCGTCCTGGGACGACAGCGTGTCGCACTTCTCGACGACATAACCGATGCCATTGCGTGCGGCATAGGCGAGCTTTGATGCGTGATCTCCGAGTCCGGCCGTCTCGGTCATGCGCTGGTGCCAGACCGCGTAATAGGACGGTGTCCACATCGCCGCCGCACCGCGCTTGTAGTCGACCCAGACCCGGCGGTGCGAGACGAATTCAAAGTTGCCCTGCCGCGACAGGGCAATATCCGCAATCGACGGCGTCGGTTTTGCGTCAAGGTCGGGTCTCGGCGGCACGATGAAAGTCGCGCTTGAGGGCGTCGATGTGCGCGCCCAGTTGCCCACATCCGCCCATTCCTGCGCCCCTTCGGAATAGGCCCGATCGAACACGAAATAGTTCCAGGCGCCGAGCGGAAACAGCACGCATCCCGCCATGGCCAGCAACGCATATCCTACCCTGCGACGATAGGGAGGCACCGCTTCCGTCGCTTCGCGAATATGTCGGGCCGCCAGGATGATCGGAATGGCAATCAGGAATGCGACATCGCCCAGATAGAGTGCCAGCACGATCGCGCAGCCGGGCAGGAATAGGGCCGAGCTGTCACGACGCAACCAGCACGTGGCGAGCGCGGCAATGGCGAGGCCCGCCAACAGGTGAATGATCGTACCCGAGCGAAGCAGCTGAATGTTGAGGAGGAAAGGCGACGTGCTCAGGGATGGCAGGACGACGCCGAGCAGATAGAGAATTATCGCTCCGAGATAGGCAACCTGCAGCTCACGGCTTGTCGGCCCGAACCAGTAGAGCGCGATTGCACCAAGGGCCGCAATCTCCGTGATCTGGAGGATGCCGGACATCGAGATCGAATCGATCAGGGAATGTCCGGCAAAATATTCGCGGAGATAGGCGGCATAGTCCACGCCAAGCGGCTTGCCGAGCTCGGGATTGGTCAGGATCGCGTGCAACACCGGAAACATGATCGGCGCGGAGATCACGAGGCCGATCATGGTCCGCAAGAAGATCGCACTGAAGGTCGTTTCCTTCTTGATCCAGAGCCCAATGGCGATCAGCGCCAGCAGCGGCGCGAGCCAGATCGCCATGAACGCGTTGACGAAGAACGTGACACCCATTGCCACCGTCGCCGCCGTGAACCGCGCCCGGGCCGCGAAATAGATCGCCAGAAGAATGGTGCCGTTGGCGATTTCCGAGTGCGTGAAATAGTTGATGAACAGGCCGCCAGTGCCCGCGGGGCTATAGCCCAGAAGCAGCGGCATCGAGCAGACGAGCAAGGTGAACACGATCCTGTCGCGCCGATCGGTGATGCCGAGCAGCGACGCGCAGCACAGGAAGCCGAGAACGGAGAGCACCCTCGACAGAAAATTCAGGACGAAGAAAACCAGCTCGGTGTGGTCGAAATATTTCTGGGTGTCGCTCAAGACGATCCAGACGCCGGACGCGAAGTAGCGCATCGACTGGATGAACGCATCGTCCTGATACTGCGGCTCATTGAAGAGGCCGGCAACGATCGGAAGGTGGAAGATGTTGTTGTCGACGCCGAAGACGAATCCGCTTGTCAGGATCGACAATAGCGAGCCGGCGAGCGCGATCGTCAGCGTCTCGATGAAGGGAGCCGGAACGCTCGCGGCGCCCTCGCGCCGGTCGATAGGCATGGTCAGGCTTGTCTCGGTCATCAGATCGCTGCCAGCATGATGCAGATCATCGCCATCACCGTGATACGGCTGGCGTTGTCCTTGAAGGTGTAGAGGATCGGGTCGTCCGGCATCTCGCGGCGATGCGCCATCATCAGCGCGCGGCCGAACCAGTAGAGCAGGAGCGGATTGAGCAGCCACAGCATCCAGGGACGGCTGTAGAGCGTCATTACAGTCGAGGACGAGACGTAGAGCGAGAACACGATCACCGCGTTCATGCCGCTCGCCGCCGCCATCGCCGCAATGACCTGGAGATCGCCGATCCTGTAGTCGCGGTTGGCGGGATCGGAAAGGCCGGCGCCCTGCCGAAGCGTCAGCTCGCTGAACCGCTTGATCAGCGCCAGCGAGGTGAACACGAACAGCGAGAACATCAGCAGCCATTCCGACAGCACCACACCGACACCGACGGCGCCGGCGACGATGCGCAGCGTATAGAGGCCGGCGAGCGTGACGACGTCGAGCAGCATCTTCCGCTTGAGGAGCAGCGAATAGGCGATCGTGGTCGCGAGATAGGCGGCAAGCACCGCGGTGAAGATGCCGGAGATGCAGAGGCTAGCCGCGAACGCGCCGAGCCACAGCGCAGGAATCGCGAGAAGCGCGGAGGCGATCGGCAGATCGCCGGCCGCCAGCGCGCGGTGGCGCTTGGTCGGATGCTGGCGGTCGGCCGAAAGATCGAGCAGATCGTTCATCAGATAGGCGCCCGACGCGCAGGCCGAGAACGCCAGGAAGGCCAGCAGCGCCGCGCCCAGCGCCGACAGGCTCATCTGATGCGCGGTGACCAGGGGCACGAAGACCAGCGTGTTCTTGGCATATTGATAGACGCGGAGCGCGTTTACCCAGGTCGTCAGGCCAACCTTGCGATCGGCATCCGGGGCACCACGGTTGCCGACATAGTCGAAGGCGTCGAGATCGGCGGTCGCGATCACGCCGTCGAAGCCGAGATGCGCGGCGATGCCCTCGGCATGGTGGCGGAGGCGGGAGGCGGTGACATAAACCTTGCGGCCCTGCGCGCGCGCCGCGAGCGCCAGGCTCAGGACGTCCTGCTCATAAGGGAGGTTGGCATAGTCGAGCCTGGCGTCCTCGGCGAGGTGCAGGAGCCTGTCCCTGTGCCAGCTTCCGGCGGCGCGCAGGCGGCCGAGCATGTGCCCGGGCTCGCAAAGCAGCGCCTCCAGCAAGAGATCCGAGCGCAGCAACGCGCCTTCGAGCTCAATGACCAGCGCGTGCGGAGCGGCCGCCGGGGGCGGCACCGGCTCCGCTCGGGCAAGTTCGTGCTGCCATTGGGGCTGCTCCATTCGAATACGCGCTCTTAACTGGCTGGCATGACCGGCCAGCGGCCGGGGAGCAGGGAAATGGACGGATAAAACCGTAATTTCCAAACGCTAAGGACGGCTTAATCGGACCGGAGAAGGTGGGGCGGGATTTCCCGGGATCAGGAACCGGCGGCAATGGCTCGGGGCCGGCTGCCCATTCGGACCCATGGCAGCGCCAAGGCCTCGATTCGGCCGTCACATCAGGGAGCTACCGAGAAAAATGGTGCCCAGGAAAGGACTCGAACCTTCACGGCCGTGAAGCCACTGGCACCTGAAGCCAGCGCGTCTACCAATTCCGCCACCTGGGCATGCCTGTGAGGCACGGGGGCGGTTACTACGGATCGATGACGCGCTTGTCAAATCGAACGTGACCAGCCGATTGCGCATCGCAAACCGGCCCGATACAAGCCTGCCTCAGGCACAGCCTTCGGCAGGAACACCCCCATGGCATCGAATCTCGACACCCTCGTCACGGTTTTCGGCGGATCGGGGTTTTTGGGCAGAAACGTCGTCCGCGCGCTCTGCAAGCGCGACTACCGGATCCGGGTCGCGGTCCGGCGGCCGGAGCTCGCCGGCTTCCTCCAGCCCTCCGGCAAGGTCGGGCAGGTCCATACCGTGCAGGCCAATCTGCGCTACCCGGCCTCGGTCGAGGCGGCGCTGCGTGATTCGCACATCGTGATCAACCTGGTCGGCATCCTCGCCGAGAGCGGCGGCCAGACCTTCGATGCCGTCCAGGCCAAGGGCGCCGAGACCGTGGCCAAGGCCGCGGCGGCGGCTGGGGCCGCCCTGGTGCATGTCTCCGCAATCGGCGCCGACGCGCAGTCGGCCTCGCACTATGCCCGCGCCAAGGCAGCCGGCGAGCAGGCGGCGCTCGCGGCGGTGCCTTCGGCCACGATTTTCCGTCCCTCGGTGGTGTTCGGGCCTGAGGATCAGTTCACCAACCGCTTCGCGGCGCTGGCGCGGATGTCGCCGGTGCTGCCGCTGATCGGCGGTGAGACGAAGATGCAGCCGGTCTATGTCGGCGACGTCGCGACCGCGATCGCGGATGCCGTCGACGGCAAGGCCAAGGCTGGCGCGACCTATGAGCTCGGCGGTCCGGAAATTCTGACCATGCGCGAGATCTTCGAGACCATCCTCGCGATCACCGATCGCAAGCGCATGCTGGTGCCGCTGCCGTTCGGGCTTGCCCGCTTCCAGGCGAACTTCCTGCAATTCGCGCCGGGCGCGTTCAAGCTGACGCCGGACCAGGTGACGCTGCTCGAGAAGGACAATGTGGTCTCGGATGCCGCGAAGGCGGCCGGGCTGACGCTGCAAGGCCTCGGCATCACGCCGGATTCACTGGAAGGGATCGCCCCGCAATATCTCTGGCGCTTCCGCCCCGCCGGGCAGTTCCAGCGCAAGAACGGCGTAGCTTAGCCGCGATCCAAAATTTGCGAAAACAACCCCATGCAAAGTAGGGGGGCTTGGCTCGTCCTGTAGATGGCAGGTCCTTTGTGCCGCGGGGCAAGGCGTGAATGGCCGGGACAAGCCTGACCATGACGATCTGGAAGCTTCAGAACTTCAGCTTCTTGAACACGGCTTCGGGCAGCGCCTTGATGATGAGCATCACGAGGCGCCATTTGCCGCTGACATAGACGACGTCGGTACGGCGCTCGACGGCGCCAAAGATGGCATCGCCAACGACTTGTGCCTCCACGGTCAACGGACCGATCAGCTTCATGCCCTCGGTCATCTTGGTGCGCACGAAGCCGGGCTTGACGGTGACGACGTGAACGCCACTTCGGCTGGCACGGGCGCGCAGGCCGGACAGGAATGCGGAAAACCCGGCCTTCGCCGACCCATAGACGTAGTTCGAGGCACGGCCGCGGTCGCCCGCGACCGAGGACACGCCGACAATCGAGCCATTGCCGCGCGCAAAAAATCTTTCGGCGAACAGGCCGAGGACCAGCGCGGGGCCTTCGTAGTTGGAGCGCATGATCGTCGTCGCGTGATCGAGGTCACGTTGTGCCGTCTCCTGCGAGCCCAACAGTCCGACGATCGAGATGACGACGTCGGGCAACACCGGCAGGCCGGCCGTAAAGCTTTCGAACGATGCGGTATCCAGCACGTCGAAGCGATGCGTGCTGGCGCTGATGCCGTAGCGCGCGTGCAGGTCGGCGGCATCAGGCTCCAGCGCCGCGGCATCCCGGCCCGCGAGCTGAACGTCCCAGCCGGCCTTGGCGAAGCTGCGCGCAGTGGCGCGCCCGATATCGGAGCTGCCCCCTAACACCAGCACGATCTTGCGAGTAGTCACGGCTGCACCTCATCAAACAGACGCTGCGAAAGCTTTGAGCGGATTTTTCCGGTTGGATCGAGCGATGCCCGGATCTCCTTGAACCGTTGCAGGGCCGGATAGCCGGCCTCGAAAGTGGCGCGCGACTGGCGCGCGTCCTTCGCGAGATAGAGACGGCCACCGGCGGCGACGACGAGACGGTCGATCTCGTCGAGAAAATTCAGGATGTTTCCGGTCACCGGGAAATCCAGCGCCAGCGTGTAGCCGGGCATCGGAAACGACATCAGGCCGTCGCTTGGTCCGAGCTTCTTGAGCACGGCGAGAAAGGAGGCATCGCCGCGCCGCGAAACGCGATCGAGGATGTCACCGAGCACGGCAAGCGCGCCCTCGTGCGGGATCACACATTGATGCTGGAGGAAACCGCGCCGGCCGTAGATCCGATTCCAGGCGCCGACGCCGTCGAGCGGAAAGAAGTAGGGAAAGATCGAGACGAGGTGACTGCCGCCGGCGCGCCGCGCACCCGTGCGGTAATAGAGCTCGTTGAAGGCGCGGACACTGTAGCGGTTCAGCGTCATCGACGGGAGATCGATGGGCACGTTGAGCCGCGGATCCTGCCCGCGGGGGAATGCTTCCGCGCCATGCGGAACCTCGTTCGCGCGGGCATGCTCGCCGAGATAGATCAGCGAGCGGCCGAGGCTGCTGCCCGTCGCCACGCAATCGATCCACGCTACCGAATAGGTCGCGGAGTCACCGGCATCGAGCGCGCGCATCGCGGCATGCAGATCGGATGTCGAGATCACCCGCTCGCGGATCCAGCCGGTCTCGACCGGTCGGAGGCGCAGCGTCGCCTCGAGGATCACACCGGTCAGGCCCATGCCGCCGATGGTGGCGAGAAAGACGTCCGGATTCTCCTCGCGCGACACCTCGATGGTCTCGCCCGCACCGGTCGCGAGCTGAATGCTGTCGACATAGCGGCCGAAACCGCCTTCGCAATGATGGTTCTTGCCGTGCACGTCGGCAGCGATGGCGCCGCCGACCGAGACGAAGCGGGTGCCCGGCACGACGTAGGGAAGAAAGCCGCGCGGGCCAAAGGTGTCGATCAGATCCGACAGCAGCACGCCGGCCTCGAGGCGAATGCGCCCGGTTGCCGGATCGAACGACCTGATGCGGTCGAAGGCCGTCATGGCGAGGGTCTGGCTGACGCCGATGCCGGCATCGCCATAGGCGCGGCCGTTGCCACGCGCGACGCCGCCGGAGGTCGCGGCAATGGCGTCGCCGACAGCACCGAACGATCGCGGCGTCAGGAGGTCGGTATCGACGACCGGGAAACGTCCCCAGCCGCTGACGAGGGTCATGGTTCAGCTCCTGTGCCGGGCGCGCGCCGCCCGGCTCTGGAAACTGCCTACCGATCAAAAGCTTATTTTGCGTTGAGCTGCGTTAGTGAGTTTTCGAGAAGTTAACGGCCGAACGCCAGCGGCGTAGCCCGGATGGAGCGCAGCGTAATCCGGGGTCGGCAGCGCTTGTGGCACGATCCCGGATTACGCTTGCGCTCCATCCGGGCTACGGGCCTACGCGATTTGCGGACGGAATTACCGTCCCAGCGCCAGTGCGATCAGGCCGAGCGAGCCGACGATGACGCGCCACCAGGCGAACAGCGTGAAGCCGTGACGCGTGACATATTCGAGGAAGGACTTCACTACGATGATCGCGGTGACGAACGACACCACGAAGCCGATCGCGACGATGCCCATGTGATCCATCGTCATCTCGGCGCGGTTCTTGTAGAAGTCATAGGCGAACGCGCCGATCATGGTGGGGATGGCGAGGAAGAACGAGAACTCCGCCGCCGCGCGCTTGTCCGCCCCGAGCAGCATCGCTGCGACGATGCTGGCGCCCGAGCGCGACACGCCCGGAATCATCGCCAGGCACTGCGCGATGCCGATCAACAGATAGGTCAGAAGCGGAAACCGCGTCGCATCGTGCTCCCGCGGCTTGAGATCGAGCTGATCGACCCAGAGCAGGATGGCGCCGCCGACGATCAGCGTGAAGCACACCACCCAGGGATTGAAGAGCATGAGCTTGATGTATTTGCCGGCAACGAGGCCGACGATGACGGCGGGGAGGAATGCGACGAGCACGCCGATCACGAAGCGGCGCGCATAGGCATCGCCCGAGAACATGCCGATCGCGACATCCCACAGCTTCTTGAAATAGAGGCCGACGATCGCGAGGATCGCGCCGAGCTGGATCAGGACGGTAAAGGAGTCCCAGAACGCGCCTTCGCCGAGACCAAAGAAGCGCTCGGCAAGCAAGAGGTGTCCGGTGGAGGAAACGGGGAGGAACTCGGTCACACCCTCGATGATGCCGAGGATCACTGCCCGTATTGTGTCTGACATATTTACGGTCCATTTCGGCTGGAAAAGCGGGGCTCTTCTCGCTTATTCGTCCCTCTGCCGCAATCGCTAAATGCGAGTTACACGGGGTTGCCTCGCGGATTTGAGGAACTAGTGTGGCGCCGAACAAACATTGATGGATTCTTAAGCACCCTCGACATAGTCAAAGACATGTTCACGCTGTTTCATCATCCTTTCTGCCCGCATTCGCGCTTCATTCGCCTGATCATCGGCGAATACGGGCTCGACCTGAAGCTGGTGGAAGAGCGCGCCTGGGAACGGCGCGAGGCCTTTCTGACGCTCAATCCAGCGGGCACCACCCCCGTGCTGGCGACCGAGGAACAGCCCTCCGTTCCCGGCGCCACCATCATCGCCGAATATATCGACGAGGCCCATGGCGCCGCGATGGGCGTCAAGCGGCTGATGCCGGAAACAATTGCCGAGCGCATCGAGGTGCGGCGGCTGATGGCGTGGTTCAACGAAAAATTCTTCGAGGAAGTGTCTCATCCGCTGGTGACCGAACGCATCTACAAGCGTTTCATGAGCGAGGAGAATGGCGGCGGCCCGCCTTCGGCGGACGTGATGCGCGCCGCCAAGGCCAATGTGCGCTATCATCTGGCCTATATCGGCTGGCTGGCGCAGACGCGAAACTTCCTCGCCGGCGACCGGCCGACCTATGCGGATCTCGCCGCCGCGGCGCATCTTTCGGCGATCGACTATCTGGGCGACGTTCCATGGAGCGAGGACGACGCAGCAAAGGCGTGGTACGCGCGGGTCAAATCCCGCCCGTCGTTCCGCCCGCTGCTGAGCGAATGGCTGGCCGGCGTGCCGGCCTCGCGGACCTACGTGGACCTGGATTTCTGATGAAGATCGTCATGCCCGGGCTGGTCCCGGGCATCCACGTTCTTTCTGTCTTCCTGATTGCTGAACGAAGACGTGGATGGCCGGGACAAGCCCGGCCATGACGACGTCAAGCGTGGATGCTTCAACATTGAATACGTCGGAAGCAGACACTGTTGCTCTACGCGCCGCCCTTACGGAACAGGCGCAAGCCTTGGGCTTCGACTGCATCGGCGTCACCGCGCCCGGTGCAATCGAGGGTGCCGGACGACACTTCCTCGAGTTCATCGCGTCCGGCGCACATGGCGACATGGACTGGCTTGCGGCGCAGCCGGAGCGTCGCGTCGATCCGCGCGGTCTCTGGAGTGACGTGCGCTCCGTGATCATGCTCGGCGTCAATTACGGCCCCGACGAGGATCCGCTGGAGATCCTGAAGCAACGCTCTCGCGCCGCGATCTCGGTCTATGCGCAAGGCGATGACTATCACGACCTGATCAAGAAGCGGTTGAAGGCGCTGGCGCGCTGGCTGGTCGCAACTGCACCTTGCGAGGTCAAGGTGTTCGTCGACACCGCCGCCGTGATGGAGAAGCCCTTGGCACAGGCTGCGCGCCTCGGCTGGCAAGGCAAGCACACCAACCTCGTCTCGCGCGAGTTCGGCTCCTGGCTGTTCCTCGGCGCGATCTACACCACGCTGAAGCTGCCGCGTGATGAGAGCGAGATCGATCATTGCGGCTCGTGCCGTGCGTGCCTCGACATCTGCCCGACCGCGGCATTCCCCGCGCCCTACAAGCTCGATGCGCGGCGCTGCATCTCCTACCTGACCATCGAGAACAAGGGACCGATCCCGCACGAATTCCGCAAAGCGCTCGGCAACCGCATCTACGGCTGCGACGACTGCCTCGCCGCCTGCCCCTGGAACAAGTTCGCGAAGGAGGGACGCGAGGCAAAGCTCGCCGCACGCGAGGCGCTGCGCGCGCCTGATCTGGCCGAGCTCGCGCGGCTCGACGACGCGGCGTTCCGCGCGCTGTTCACGAAGTCGCCGGTGAAGCGCATCGGTCGCGATCGCTTCCTGCGCAACGTGCTGGTGGCGATCGGCAACTCCGGCGATGTGAGGCTGGCGGAGGAGGCGCGGCGTCTGCTCGCCGATGCAAGCCCCTTGGTGCGCGGCGCGGCGGTGTGGGCGCTGGGGCAACTAACGTCGCACGAAGAGTTCGTGGCGTTGAGGTCGGCGGCGATTGCCGCCGAGCACGACGAAAGCGTGCGTGAGGAGTGGCAAGCCGCTTCCTAAATCTCGATGTCATGCCCCGCGCAGGCGGGGCATCCAGTGCGCCGCGGCCTATCGATTCAATCACAACGTCTCGGAGTACTGGATCGCCCGATCAAGTCGGGCGATGACAGCGGTCGATGAGGAAAGCGCCCATCGCTCCTTCCCCTCATCCTGAGGAGCGCGCTTGCGCGCATCTCGAAGGATGAAGGCCAGGATGCTGCAGCAGATCTGCATGGTTCGAGACGCGCGTTCCGCGCTCCTCACCATGAGGGTTGGACACCTTGATTTCCCCGCGCGTTCCTTCAAGGTCGCGCGTCATGACAAACATGCCTTTCTTCACGCGCAGTGGCGACGCATTCCATCCGACGGAAGTTGCCAACGGTCCGTGGGATCCGAAGTCGCTGCACGGCCGCGTCATTGTCGGCCTGCTCGGCTTCGGCATCGAGGAGCGCTATTGCGGACCTGAGTTCGTGCCGGCTCGGCTGACGGTCGACATGTTTCGCCTGCCGACGATCGACAAGCCGGTCGAGATCACCACGCGGATCGTCCGCGACGGCCTCCGCATTCGCGTGGTCGAGGCGGAGTTCGTCTCCGGCGGCGTCAGCATGGCGCGCGCCTCGTGCCAGCTCCTGCGCCGGACGCAGAATCCGGACGGCAACATCTGGTCGCCGCCGAACTGGGATGCACCGAGGCCTGCCGACATTCCGCCGCCGACCGATCCGCGCCTCGGCATGCACGGCAAATGGACGACGCGCCCGATTGTCGGCCATATGGGATCGCTCGGTCCGCGTCGGCTCTGGATGAGCGAGGTGCGCGAGCTGGTCGACGGCTTTGCGCTGACGCCGTTCACGCGCGTCGCGATGGCTGCGGATTTCGCCAGCCCGTTCGCCAATGCCGGCGATCATGGGCTCGCCTTCATCAACGGCGACGTGACCGTGTACCTGCATCGCCTGCCGGTCACGGAATGGATCGGCTTCGAGGTGGTGAACCACCACGCCGCCGAGGGCGTCGCGATCGGCGAATGCTGGCTCTATGACGAGCAGGGACCGATCGGCACGTCGACCGTGGCGGCGCTGGCGCAGCGCAAGCCGATGCCGAATCCGTCGAAGCGGTAGGATTGTTGAGCCGCTTGGGCTGCTGCGCTTCCCCTATCTGTCATGCCCTCGCGAAGGCGGGACATCCAGTACGTCGCGGCTTCTGGGTCAATCGCAGGCACCTCGGAATACTGGATCCATCCGCCTTCGCGGATGATGGCACCAACAGTCGGGAAGCACCTCACCCGATCTCCGCGACCGCGGCAAGGATGCGTGCGATGTCCTGCGGGCGCGACAGGCGATGATCGCCATCCCGGATCAGCGTCAGCACGACGTCGTCGGCCGGCAGTCGGTGCGTCAGCGCAAAGGCGTGCTGCCACGGCACGTCCGGATCCTTGGCGCCTTGCAAGATGCGCACGGGGCAGCCGACATCGATGGCGCTGCCGAGCAGGAGATGGTTGCGGCCCTCCTCGATCAGGTTCCGCGTGATCGGATTGGGCGAGCCGTCGCCATACTCCGACGGCCTGAGCCAGAGACCCTTGGTTTCGATCTCCTGTTTCACGGACGCCGGAAAATTCTTCCACATCAGCTCCTCGGTGAAGTCAGGCGCCGGTGCAATCAGCACCAGCCCCGCCAGCGATGGCTTGCTGGTTTGCTTGCTGGCTTCCTGGCCGGCCCGTTTCCTGATCTCGCGCGCGAGCAGCAGCGCCATCCAGCCGCCCATGGAGGAACCGATCAGAACCTGCGGCCCCTCGCAGAACCGCTCGAACACCGCGACGCTCTCCTCGAGCCACCGCCCGATGGTGCCGGCGGCGAAATCGCCACCGGATTCGCCGTGGCCGGAATAGTCGAACCGGACCGAGGCGCGGCCATGTGCCGCCGCCCAATCGTCCAGCGCCACGGCCTTGGTGCCCTGCATGTCCGACTTGAAACCGCCGAGCCAGACCAGCCCGGGCCCCTTGCCGGACCGGGCGCGAACCGCGATCCGCCGCAGCGCTGGGCCTTCGCCCACATCGATGAAGGTGGGAGCCTGGTTGGCAATCGAATTGATCATGGAACGTTTACTCTTGCTGTGCGGTTTGAGCTGTTCGGCGCCCCTGCGCCACGCCGGGATAGCCATTGACCTTTAGGGACGCTTGCGGAACTGCGGCAAGGTGTCTATGTCGAGCGGCGTGCGGATGGGCGTGACCAAAATGCCTCGCATTTGAGGGTTTTTGGCATGCGGCAAGCCCGACTTGCTTGCCCGCCGCTGCATCTTCCTTCAGACTACCCGCTTCGTTCACAACTTTGGAGAACCAACATTCGTCGTCCCAATAGAGCCCCGGCCCCTGCTGCCAAAGACGGGCCGCGCATCAATGATGATATTCGCAACGCGCAGATCCAGCTCATCGACCAGACCGGTGACAACAAAGGCACGGTCGAGACGATGATGGCCATCAAGATGGCCCAGGAAGCCGGCATGGATCTCGTGGAGATTTCGCCGAATACCAGCCCTCCCGTCTGCAAGATTATGGACTACGGGAAGTACAAGTATTCCGCCCAAAAGAAAGCCGCTGAAGCCCGCAAGCGCCAGAAGACCGTCGAGATCAAGGAGATCAAGCTCCGCCCGATGATCGACGATCACGATTACGACGTGAAGATGCGCGCGATGCAGCGGTTCTTCGAAGAGGGCGACAAGGTCAAGATCACGCTGCGCTATCGCGGCCGCGAAATGGCGCACCAGGAGATCGGCACCAAGCTCTTGGACAAGATCAAGAGCGACGTCGCCGAGCTCGCAAAAGTCGAGCAGGACGCCAGGTTCGAAGGCCGCCAGGTCGTCATGGTGCTGGCGCCGCGCTGAGCCGGATCAGCTCTTATGAGGTCGACGGCCCGTCAGCATCTGGCGGGCCGTTTTGTTTGCTGCAGCCGCGAGCTCCGCTGCAACCTCTCCCGTTTGCGGGAGAGGTCGGCGCGCAGCGCCGGGTGAGGGCTTTCTCCTCTTGGGGGTTCACGTCTGCGGAAGCACCCTCTCCCCACCCCTCCCCCGCAGGCGGGGGAGGGAGCGCATCGAGCGCTTGGCGAGACTTACGTCCGCGTCGCCTGCCAGGTGCCGCTGCAGCGGTCGCCGGAGATGATCCCGCTCCAGAAGCCCGCACCGCCGCTACCTGCAAGCCGGCCGCCGCCGCTGGCGTGCGAGGCGCCGACCGACACCTGGACGGCGACGGAACCGGCACGGTTGACCGTGCCGGCGACCCGGCCGCCGCCGGCGGAGGTCACGCGGCTGCCGGTCACCGTAAAGGGGACGCTATAGCCGGAGCTGCAATTGCCGCGCGTGGTGGCGAAGGTGACGTTCCAGACCCCGTCATAACCGCCAAGCCGGGCATCGGCGGCGGATGGAACGGTGGCCGCTCCGAGCACGGCAAGGAGCACGGCAGGCTTGAGATGGCGACAAACACGAGGCAAAGGCGATTGCGGAAAATGGGCCATTTTGGTTCGCCTCCAGGCTGCAAGGCATGCAAATGTGAGGGTAACGTCAAATAGTCGGCGAGCCCGTTTCCGCGGTTCATCATTGCCAATTGGCCGCACCTCTGCCATAAGCCCAGCCTTCATCGCCCGGCTGATTTAAAGGGCTGCCGTGGCGGTGCCCGTGCGGGTTTCGCGCTAGTTCGCAGAAACCTGAGCACAATCAACGCTCTAACGAGCATTTTTGACGGCCAGCCGCCTTCACAGGCGGTATTCTGTTATGGCCATTAGGAGAGCCAAATGCCCAAGTTGAAGACCAAGTCGGGCGCTAAAAAGCGCTTCAAGGTGACTGCTACCGGCAAAGTGATGCACGCCCAGCGCGGCAAGCGTCACGGCATGATCAAGCGGACGAAGAAGCAGATCCGTCAGCTCCGCGGCACCCGCGTGCTGTTCAAGACCGACGGCGACAACGTCAAGAAGTACTTCTTGCCGAACGCCTGATCGCGTCCGCGATCAATCCAGCCGAGCCGCAACATCAGCGGCGTTCCGAAAACCAAAGTCATCTCTGAAGGAATTCTGTCATGTCTCGCGTCAAACGCGGTGTGACCGCCCACGCCAAGCACAAGAAAGTCTACAAGGCCGCCAAGGGTTTCTACGGCCGCCGCAAGAACACGATCCGCGCCGCCAAGCCGGCCGTTGAGAAGGCCGCGCAGTACGCCTTCCGCGACCGCAAGCGCCGCAAGCGCACCTTCCGCGCGCTCTGGATCCAGCGCCTCAACGCTGCAGTCCGTCCGTTCGGCCTGACCTACAGCCGATTTATCGACGGCCTTGCCAAGTCGGGCATCACCGTGGACCGCAAGGTGCTGTCGGATCTCGCGATCCGCGAGCCCGCCGCGTTCCAGGCGATCGCCGAGAAGGCCAAGGCCGCGCTGGCGGCGTAAGCCGTCCTCCACTGTGCTCTGCGCAGCTTTCAGCTTGTGATGGCCAGGGGCAGAGGCGCGTTGTCGCGCTGCCCCGGCCGTCATCTCTCGCGCAAACACACTTCTCAGACGTGGATGCCCGGCGAAACCGCCGGGTGTGACGGGCTAGGAGCATCGGCTAAGCATCCTGGCCAAAAGGGATTGCCATGACCGATCTTACCAGCACCGATCTTGCCAACCTCGAATCCCAGATCATCGCCGACGTCGCGGCCGCCAACGACGAGGCCGCGCTCGAAGCCGTCCGCGTCGCTGCGCTCGGCAAGAAGGGTTCGATCTCCGCGCTGCTTGCCACGCTCGGAAAAATGTCGCCCGACGAGCGCAAGACGCAAGGCGCGGCGATCAACCAGGCCAAGGACAAGGTTACGCAGGCGCTCGCCGCCCGGCGTGACGTCCTGAAGTCGGCAGCGCTCGATGCGAGGCTCGCCGCCGAGACCATCGACGTCACCCTGCCGCTGCGTGATACTGCAACTGAGACCGGCCGCATCCATCCACTGAGCCAGGTCTGGGACGAGCTGACCACGATCTTCGCCGACATGGGCTTTTCGGTCGCCGAAGGTCCCGATGTGGAGACGGACGACTACAACTTCACAAAGCTGAACTTCCCGGTCGGCCATCCCGCGCGCGAGATGCATGACACCTTCTTCTTCCACCCGAAGGAGGACGGCTCGCGCATGCTGCTTCGTACCCACACCTCGCCGGTGCAGGTGCGCACCATGCTGAACCAGAAGCCGCCGATCCGCGTCATCTGTCCGGGCCGCACCTACCGCATCGATTCGGATGCGACCCACACGCCGCAATTCCACCAGGTCGAAGGCCTCGTGATCGACAAGAGCTCGCATCTTGGCCACCTCAAATGGATCCTGCACGAGTTCTGCAAGGCATTCTTCGAGGTCAACCACATCAACATGCGCTTCCGCCCGTCGTTCTTTCCGTTCACGGAGCCGTCGCTCGAAGTCGACATCCAGTGCCGCCGCGACAAGGGTGAGATCCGCTTCGGCGAAGGTGAGGATTGGCTGGAGATTCTCGGATGCGGCATGGTGCATCCGAACGTGCTGCGCGCCTGCGGCATCGATCCCGACGAGTACCAGGGTTTTGCCTGGGGCATGGGCATCGACCGCATCGCCATGCTGAAATATGGCATCGCCGATCTGCGCCAGATGTTCGACAGCGACGTCCGCTGGCTGTCCCACTACGGCTTCAAGCCGCTGGAGGTACCGACGCTTGCTGGAGGACTGAGCACGTGATGGTGGCGTATCCATATGGGCTCACGAAGACTTTCTCCGTTCCCATCGTGGAGAGAACCCTCTCCCTGCCCCTCCCCCGCAAGCGGGGGAGGGAATGGATAGAGCCTGCGCGCAACGTCGATTTCATGGATGCGAATGCTCACTCCGCCCAACAGGTCGGACTCCCTCCCCCGCTTGCGGGGGAGGGTTGGGGAGAGGGTCTCTCAACGATGGGATTGCCGATGGTCGATCCTGAACATCCGGACTGGAAAGTATCGGCCAGGCTGCGAGCCAATGCGAGCGCACTCAGGCGCAACTCGACCGATGCCGAGCGAATCCTCTGGTCGGAGCTGCGCGCTGGTCAATTGAACGGCGTGATTTTCCGCCGCCAAGTACCGATCGAGAGCTATGTCGCCGATTTCGTCTGCCATGCAGCAAAGCTCGTCATCGAACTCGATGGAGGCCAGCATTTCTCCGATGAGGGCGAGCGCGCAGACGCACGCCGCTCGGCCGTCATCGAGGCAAGAGGCTTCAAGGTTCTTCGCTTTAGCAATCATGATGTGATGACAAATCGCGTCAGTGTTCTCCAAACAATCGTCACCGCTGTTGCGGAGAGAGCCCCCACCCCGGCCCTCCCCCACAAGGGGGGAGGGAACGGAAACACCGACCAAACCGACTTAGTGAACACCGATCAGACCCGAGGCACACAGCCATGAAATTCACCCTCTCCTGGCTGAAGGATCATCTCGACACCGACGAGACGCTCGACAGGCTCGCCGAGAAGCTCACCATGATCGGGCTCGAGGTCGAGAACATCGAGGACAAGGCGAAGGCGCTGAAGCCGTTCACCATCGCGAAGGTGATCTCCGCCGAGCAGCATCCGAATGCCGATCGTCTGCGCGTCTGCATGGTCGACACGGGTGACGGCGGTGCGCCGGTGCAGGTCGTGTGCGGCGCGCCGAATGCGCGCACCGGACTCGTCAGCGTGTTCTCGGCGCCAGGCACCTACATTCCCGGCAAGGACATCACGCTCGGCGTCGGCACCATTCGCGGCGTCGAGAGCCGCGGCATGCTGTGCTCTGCGGCCGAACTGCAGATCTCCAACGATCACGACGGCATCATGGAATTGCCGGCCGACGCGCCCATCGGCGCGGGCTATGCCGAATGGGCGGGCCTCGGCGATCCCGTGATCGAGATCAACCTGACCCCCAACCGGCAGGACTGCACCGGCGTGCACGGCATCGCGCGCGACCTCGCCGCTGCCGACATGGGCAAGTTCAAGGACCCGACCATCAAGCCCGTGAAGGGCGAGTTCCCTTGTCCCGTGAAGGTGACGGTCGAGGCCACGACGCTATGCCCCGGGTTCGCACTGCGCCTGGTGCGCGGGGTGAAGAACGGCCCCTCCCCGGAATGGCTGCAAAAACGCCTGACCGCGATTGGCCTGCGTCCGATCAACGCGCTGGTCGACATCACCAACTTCATGACCTTCGACCGCGCGCGCCCGCTGCACGTGTTCGACGCCAGGAAGGTGACTGGCAATCTCACCGTGCGCCGCGCGCGCGAGGGCGAGAGCCTGCTCGCGCTCGACGGCCGCACCTACAATCTCGACTCCAACATCTGCGTGATCGCGGACGAGCACGGCGTCGAATCGCTCGCCGGCATCATGGGCGGCGAGACCTCGGGCTGCGACGAAAACACCACCGACGTGCTGATCGAATCGGCGCTGTGGAACGAGATCAACATCGCGCAGACCGGCCGCAAGCTCGGCATCAATTCGGACGCCCGCTACCGCTTCGAGCGCGGCGTCGATCCGGCCTTCATGGTGCCGGGTCTGGAGCTCGCGACCAGGCTGGTGATGGAGATGTGCGGCGGCACGCCGTCGGAAACGTTCGTGACCGGCAAGGCGTTCGGCGACGATCGCGTGATCGATTTCCCGCTGTCCGAGGTCAAGCGTCTCTCCGGCATCGAGGTGCCGCAGGTCGAGATGAAGCGCATCCTCAGCCATCTCGGCTTCATGATGGCGGGCGCGGGCCCAACCGTGAAGGTCGCGGTCCCGTCCTGGCGTACCGACGTGCACGGCAAGGCCGACATCGTCGAAGAGATCGTCCGCATCTATGGCGTCGACAAGGTGCCCGAAACGCCGTTCGAGCGCGGCGAGGACGCGCGCAAGCCCGTGCTGACCGCGCTCCAGCTCCGCACCCGCCGCGCCAGGCGCGCGCTCGCGACGCGCGGCATGGTCGAGGCGGTGACATGGTCGTTCATCGCCAAGCCGGCGGCTGAACTGTTCGGCGGCGGCCAGCGCGAGCTCGAGCTTGCCAACCCGATCGCATCTGATTTGTCCGACATGCGGCCCAGCCTGCTGCCAGGCCTGATCGCCGCGGCGCAGTCCAATGCCGATCGCGGCTTTGGCGATGTCGCGCTGTTCGAGGTCGGCCAGCTCTTCAAAGGCGATCGTCCGCAGGATCAGTTCCTGGCGGCGTCGGGCGTTCGTCGCGGTTTCGCTTCGTCGGAGGGTCTCGGTCGTCACTGGTCGGGCTCTGCCGCGGCCGATGCGTTCGATGCCAAGGCCGATGCGCTGGCGGTGCTCGCCGCCGCCGGCGCGCCGATGCAGGCGCTGCAGGTCGTCGCGGGGGGACCGAAATGGCTGCATCCGGGTCGCTCCGGCACCATCCAGATCGGCCCGCAGAACGTGCTCGGCTATTTCGGCGAGATGCACCCCCGCGCGCTCGAAGCGCTTGGCGCCGACGGCCCGGTGATGGCGTTCGAGGTGATCCTCGACGGCATTCCCGAGGCCAAGAAGAAGCCGACGCGGGCAAAGCCTCTGATCGAGCTGTCGGCGTTCCAGCCGGTCTCGCGCGACTTCGCCTTCATCGTCGATCGCGGTGTGAAGGCCGGCGATATCGTGCGCACGGCGCAGGCCGTCGACAAGAAGCTGATCACCGCGGTCAACGTGTTCGACGTCTATGAGGGCAAGGGCATCGACGACGACAAGAAGTCGATCGCGATTGCCGTGACGATCCAGCCGCGCGAGAAGACGCTGACCGACCAGGAGATCGAAGCGGTGGCCGCCAAGATCGTGACCGAAGTGACGAAGAAGACCGGCGGTACCTTGCGGGGATGATGCCGAAAAGCGCGAAGCGGTTTTCGGACAACATCATGCTCCTGAATTTAGAGCATGAGTCTTTGCGACTTCCTCCCCGGGGATGTCAGTCTCACCACTGCGATGGCGCTTTGCGCCATCGCGCTGGATGGGGTGTTGCGATAAACCATCCCCGTCGCAGTCCCGGCGGCGGCCGGGCGACGAGCTGGTCTTGAGTCGCCAATTCAATTGCGCGGCACGTTACGGCCGCGGCGTGCGCCGCCGCTTGGTCGGTTGCGTCGGCATCTCGACCGGCTCATCCCTTAGCGCGCCGATCCTGCGCAGCGCAGCCTCCGCGGCGCGCTCGCCGCTCTCCCAGGCGCCATCGACGGTGCCCCAGAGCGTCTCGTGCGTGGCCTCGCCGGCGAGATACATGCAGCCGATCGGCTCGGTCAGGATTTTTCGCGAAAGCTGGCCGCCCGGCGCGGACGCCGACATCGCGCCCATCACGAAGGGCGAGGCGTTCCAGCGCGTCGCGCTGACCTTCTTGATACCCGCCGTCGCCTCGCTGCCAAACAGCTTCGTCAGCCATTCCCTGGCGAATGCGGCCATCGCCTGCTCACCCTGCTCCGACAGGTCGCGGCCGAAGGAGCCGCCGACGTCGATCGAGCACAGCGAGGAACCGCCGATATTGGCGAACAAAAGTGCGGTGCGGGTCGAATTGCTCTGCTCGACCAGAATGTCGTCGCGCGCGAGCCCGAGCGGATTGCCCGGCAGTTGCAGCACGATGTGATCGTAGCTGCCGAGGCTGAGCTTGGAGGCTGCATCGAGCGTGCGCTTGGGGATATCGGGCGCGAACTTGATCGCGCCGGCGGTGAGCACGTTGGTCGAGACAGTGATAATGGCGGCGCGCGCGACGATCTTGCCGGCCGGCGTCTCGACGCTGACGTCGCGGTTGCTCCAGAGGATGCGGCTTGCCGGCGTCGACAGCGCAACCGGCGTCTGCTCGCCGAGCTTGGTCATCAGCGTGCCCAGACCCTGCTTGCAGGCGATTGCGGAATTGCGGTCCTGCACGCGCGCCTTGTCGATGACCGAAAGCTCCTTGAGGTCCTTGCCGGCAAAGTTCGCGCCCAGCAGGAATTCGGCCGTAGCAGCCCAGTCGCCGAGATCCTTTGGCAGCACCGACGCGCAGGAGGTGTCGAGCTTGCCGCGCGAAGCCTCGTCGATGGCGCGATTGGCGCGCACCAGCGCCGCCAGGAATTCCTCGGTCTCACCGGCGCGCGCGTTGCGGCGGCCGATGCGCATCTTCTGGCCGGCGGGAGCCGGCGAAACGTCGAGCCCGACGCTGCGCGCAAGGCGGATCATCGGGTTGGTGTCGGGATTGTGCATCCAGCGCGCGCCGCGATCGAATGCCGTATCGAACGTTGTGCTGTCCGTAATGCAGCGGCCGCCGATCTGGCTTGCCGCTTCCACCACCACGACCTTGCGGTTGGCGGCCATCACCCGCCGCGCTGCAGCGATGCCCGCCGCGCCGGCGCCGATCACGACGATGTCAGCCTCGCGCGGCAGAGGTGCCGCGGCCGCGCGCAGGATCGGTGCTGCGGCGAACGCCGCCGACGCCGAGAGGAAGCCGCGGCGCGTGATTGTCATGTCATGGTTTCCGGGGACTTGAAGCGAACGGGAACAGCTAGCGAACCTTGCCGTATCTGGCGCAGCGCGGCAACTATCATGGTGAATCAATCGTACTTGATCGCCATGCGCAATGAACCAAATTGCAACGCGTATCGACCATGATAGAGAAGGGGAAAAGGCAGCCGGAAAAGGCTGCGGGGAGCTCGCAATGGGGACCGTCCTAGACTCAGTCGGCAAGCTGATTGCCGCGTACCTCTCCAAGGAGGTGCCGGGCTACGAGCCGTTCACGCCGAGCGATCCCGAGCATCTTCGCGGCGTCATCCAGCCCGGCGACGTGCTGCTGGTCGAGGGCAACAACCGCATCTCGGGCATCATCAAATATCTCACGCAGTCGACCTGGTCGCATGCTGCGCTCTATGTCGGCCCCGTAGAGGGCGCGGAAGAGCCCGACGGTGAGCAGCACGTGCTGATCGAGGCCAATATCGGCGAAGGCGTCACCTCGGCCCCGCTGTCGAAATATTTTCCGTATCACACGCGGCTCTGCCGCCCGGTGGGACTGTCCTACGAGGATCGAACGACCGTCTGCCGCTACGCCGTCAACCGCATCGGCTTCGGCTACGACACCAAGAACATCCTGGACCTGATGCGCTATCTGTTCCCGCTGCCGATCCCGCAGCGCTGGCGGCGGCGCATGATCGCGATCGGCTCCGGCGATCCGACCAAGATCATCTGCTCGGCGCTGATCGCGCAGGCCTTCGACGCCGTGCGCTATCCGATCCTGCCCAAGATCACCAAGGCTGGCAGCCGGCAGGCCAAGCGCGAAATCCTGCACATCCGCGATTCCTCACTCTACATGCCCCGCGACTTCGACATCTCGCCCTATTTCGAGGTCGTCAAACCCACCATCGTGCATGGCTTCGACTACACAGCCTTGCACTGGGCCGACAAGCAGAAGCCGCTCGAGGAGGTAGCGGGCACTTTCAGTGTGTTTCCAGAAACGCTCCGTTCGCCGCCGCTCGTTCCTGAAGCGCCTGACGAAGAAGCGCCGACTGAGGTTCCGACTCAAGAAGTGAGTGCGGCCAAGGCCGATGCGGCTGCGCACGTTCCAGTCAGGGATCGCTTTCCGTTGTTGAAGAGCATCGCCGGGTACCGCCGCCGTGCGCGGGCGCGCGATTTCGCGGCGTAACGTCAGCCCCAATGTCGTCCTGGCGAAGGCCACGGGATCCATAGCTTGGGACTAGCTGCGGCGGGAAGCGCCTCGGCATCTCCGCTGTCATTCCCCGCGAAAGCGGGGAATCCAGTACGCCGCGGCTTCTCGGTTCAATCACAACCGCCTCTGGAATACTGGATCGCCCGCCTTCGCGGGCGATGACAGCGAGAGTGTGGGCAGAGCACACTCCAACCCCGTCATTGCGAGCGTAGCGAAGCAATCCAGACTGCTACCCGCGGAGGGATTCTGGATTGCTTCGCTGCGCTCGCAATGACGGGGAAAGGGGAACTACCGTTCCGCGCGACTGATCACCGCCATCAACTCCGCGATCTTTTCCCGCTGATCCGTCTTGCTGCCGCTCGAGATCGCATGCTCGACGCAATGCGCGACGTGGTCTTTCAGGATCTCCTCCTCGACCCGGCGCAGCGCGGCGCGCACCGCCGAGATCTGCGTCACGATGTCGATGCAATAGCGATCCTCCTCGACCATCTTCGAGAGGCCGCGGACCTGCCCTTCGATCCGGCCGAGACGTTTGCCGACGGATGCCTTGATGTCCTTGCGCATGACGTCTATATACCCCTACCGGGTATGGGTTGCAAGCACCTGAACCGAGGCCGGAGCGCTGGAATGAACGAAACCGAACACAAGCGGGTCGACACGACCGCAGAGCACTCCGGATGCGGCTGTTCGGCCAAGGCTGCCCCGCCACTCGAAAAGCCCGCGGCGTCATCCTGCTGCGCCAGCCATGGCGATCAAGCCGGCCACGCCCATCACCATCACACCGCGTCCGGCGACAAGGTGCGCGATCCCGTCTGCGGCATGACGGTCGATCCCGCAACATCGAAGCACCGCTTCGAACATCACGGCGAGACCTTCCATTTCTGCTCCGCCGGCTGCCGCACCAAATTCGCGGCCGATCCCGCCAAGTATCTTGCGAAGGAAAAGGCATCCGAGCCCGAAATGCCCGCGGGCACGACCTACACCTGCCCTATGCATCCCGAGATCCGCCAGGTCGGCCCCGGAAGCTGCCCGATCTGCGGCATGGCGCTGGAGCCGGACGTGGTGAGCCTCGACACCGGTCCCAATCCCGAGCTCGCCGACATGACGCGGCGGTTCTGGATCGGCGGAGCGCTGACCCTGCCCGCGGTCGTGCTCGAGATGGGTGGCCATCTTGCGGGCCCGCACAACTGGATCGATCCGACGCTCTCGAACTGGATCCAGCTCGCGTTCGCCACGCCCGTGGTGCTGTGGGCCGGCTGGCCATTCTTCGTGCGCGGCTGGCAATCGCTGGTCACGCGCAACCTCAACATGTTCACGCTGATCGCGATGGGCACGGGCGTTGCCTACGTCTACAGCCTGTTCGGCACGCTGGCGCCGCAGATCTTCCCCGCGACCTTCAGGGGTCATGAGGGGGCGGTTGCGGTCTATTTCGAGGCGGCCGCTGTCATCACCGTGCTGGTGCTGCTCGGCCAGATGCTGGAGCTGCGCGCCCGCGACGCGACGTCAGGCGCGATCAAGGCGCTGCTCCAACTCGCGCCGAAGACCGCGCGGCGCGTCGAGCCTGATGGCAGCGAGCACGAGGTCGAGATCGACACGCTTCATGCCGGCGACCGCTTGCGCGTCCGCCCCGGCGAGAAGGTGCCGGTCGACGGCATTTTGCTGGAGGGGCGTTCCTCGCTCGATGAATCCCTCGTCACCGGCGAATCGATGCCGGTCACCAAGGACGTCGGCGCCAAGGTCATCGCCGGCACGCTGAACCAGTCAGGCAGCTTCATCATGCGCGCCGAAAAGGTCGGGCGCGAGACGCTGCTGTCGCAGATCGTGCAGATGGTCGCCGACGCCCAGCGCTCGCGCGCGCCGATCCAGCGTCTCGCCGACCAGGTCGCCGGCTGGTTCGTGCCGACGGTGATCGCCGTCGCCATCATCGCCTTTGCCGCATGGGCCTGGTTCGGGCCGGAGCCGCGGCTCGCCTTTGGCCTGGTCGCGGCCGTCAGCGTGCTCATCATCGCCTGCCCATGCGCATTGGGCCTCGCAACCCCGATGTCGATCATGGTTGGCGTCGGCCGCGGCGCGCAGGCAGGCGTCCTGATCAAGAACGCCGAAGCGCTCGAGCGGATGGAAAAGATCGACACGCTCGTGGTCGACAAGACCGGCACGCTGACCGAAGGCAAGCCGAAGGTGGTCACGATCGTTCCGGCGGAGGGCTTTGCCGAGGATGACATCCTGCGCCTTGCTGCCAGCGTCGAGCGCGCCAGCGAGCACCCGCTGGCCGATGCGATTCTGCGCGCCGCGAAGGAGAAGCAGCTCAGCCTCGGCGCGGTCGGGCAGTTCGATTCGCCGACCGGCAGGGGCGCGACCGGCAAGGTCGAAGGCAAGGCCATCGTGCTCGGCAATGCAATATATCTCGGCTCGATCGGCATCGACACGATGCCGCTCGCTCCGGAAGCAGAGCGGCTGCGCCAGGACGGCGCCACCGTCATCAACATTGCCATCGACGGTAGGCTGGCCGGGCTGTTCGCGATCGCCGATCCGGTCAAGGCGTCGACCCCGCAGGCGCTCAGGGATCTCGCCGCCGAGGGCATCAAGGTGATCATGCTGACGGGCGACAACCGCACCACGGCAGAGGCCGTCGCGCGCAGGCTCGGCATCGCCGACGTCGAAGCCGAGGTGCTGCCGGATCAGAAGAGCGCGGTCGTGACCAGGCTTCAGACATCGGGCCACACCGTCGCGATGGCCGGCGACGGCGTCAACGACGCGCCGGCGCTGGCGGCGGCCGAGGTCGGCATCGCCATGGGCACGGGCACGGATGTGGCCATGGAAAGCGCCGGCGTCACCCTGCTCAAGGGTGATCTCACCGGCATCGTTCGCGCGCGGAAACTGTCGCAGGCGACGATGCGCAACATCCGGCAAAACCTGTTCTTCGCCTTCATCTACAATGCGGCCGGCATCCCGATCGCGGCCGGCATCCTCTACCCGGCCTTCGGTATCCTGCTGTCACCGATCATCGCGGCCGCCGCGATGGCGCTGTCGTCGGTCAGCGTCGTCGGCAACGCGCTGCGGCTTCGCGCAACACGGCTGTGACCCGCTTGCGCGGCGAGGCAAGATGTGTGTAGCCCGGATGGAGCGAAGCGAAATCCGGGTTCTGTCCACATGCCGATGTCGTCCCGGATTGCGCTTCGCGCCATCCGGGCTAAGCACTAAAGCGCGATGAGATTAGGACGAATCGTCATCGCGCTTCAGATTGTTGTTTGCGCATGATCTTTTCGGAAAACCGCTTCGCACTTTTCCGGGTCATGCTTTAACGGCCAAGCGGCACGCGGGGAGAACATGTGATGGAGCGGATTACGATCACGATCGAGGACGATTTGCTGGCGGAGATAGATGCGGCGGCGCAGGCTCGCGGCTACCAGAATCGCTCGGAGATCATCCGCGACCTCGCCCGGGCGGGGCTGCAGCAGACGGCCGAAGACACCGCGCAGACGGGTCCCTGCGTCGCCGGGCTCGTCTACGTCTATGACCACGCGGCGCGCGATCTTTCAAAGCGCCTGGTGCAGGAATTCCACGGCCATCACGACCTCGCGCTCGCCACGCTGCACGTCCATCTCGACGACGACAATTGCATGGAGATGACGGCGCTGAGGGGATTCGCCGACGAGGTCAAGCATTTCGCCGACCATATCATCGCCGAACGCGGCGTACGCTATGGCCGCGTGGTGATGATCCCGACGGGAGAGGGTAAGCAGGCGAAGCCGCGCAAGCACGCGCATAAGCGTGGGTGACTTGGCCCTAGCGGCGTGCACGCTGCACCCTCTCCCCTTGTGGGAGAGGGTGGCTTCGCAAAAGCGAAGCCGGGTGAGGGGTCTCTCTCCGCGGGTGAGTCCTCTGCAGTTGAATTCGCGGAGAGACACCCCTCATCCGGCGCTTCGCGCCACCTTCTCCCGCAAGGGGAGAAGGAAAAGCAGCGCGCACGCGGCTTCACGCCGCCTTCAGGCAGACCTCGCGTCAGAACACGAATAACCCCAAGCCTGCCTTGACCTCGTCCAGCGTCGCCCGAGTGATCCCTTTCGCGCGTTCGGTACCCCTCCGTAGCTCTGCGAGCACGTAGGATCGATCCCGCGCGAGCCGGTGCCGACGTTCGCGAATCGGCACGAGCAAGGCTTGCAAGATGTCCTCCAGGCGTCTCTTGACCGCGACGTCGCCGAGGCCCCCGGCCCGATAGTGCGCCTTCAGGTCATCCACTTCGGCCTGATCCTCGGCGAATGCATCGAGATAGGTGAAGACGACATTGCCCTCGACCTGTCCGGGGTCGCTGGCCCTGACATGTCCGGGATCTGTGTACATCTTGCGCACGGCCTCGCGAATCTCGTCCGGGGATGCCGACAGCGCGATGCTATTGCCCAGCGACTTGCTCATCTTCGCCCGGCCGTCGATGCCGGGAAGCCGCCCCGTGGTCGGGATCATCGCCTCGGCTTCGGGCAGCAGCTCGCGTCCGGCCTGGCGATTGATCCGCCGCACGATCTCGTTGGTCTGCTCGATCATCGGCGCCTGATCTTCCCCCACGGGAACGACACTCGCCCTGAACGCGGTGATGTCTGCGGCCTGCGCGACGGGATAGCAGAGGAAGCCGGCCGGGATGTCGCGCTCGAAGCCCCGCATCTGGATTTCCGCCTTGACCGTCGGGTTACGCTCCAGCCGCGCCACGGTGACGAAGTTCAGATAGAGCAGCGACAGCTCCGCCAGCGCCGGCAGTGCCGATTGCAGGCAGATCGTCGTCTCGCGGGGATCGATGCCGACGGCGAGATAGTCCAGCGCCACCTCGATGATATTCCGCCTCACCTTGTCGGGATCATCGGCATTGTCGGTCAGCGCCTGGCCGTCGGCGATGAGGACGAATTGCCGGTGCGACCGTTGCAGGGCGACGCGGTTTCGGAGCGAGCCCGCATAGTGCCCGAGATGCAACGGACCGGTGGGGCGATCACCGGTCAGGATGATCGGCTTGATGATCGGCTTTTCATGCGCAGAGGAAAGCATTGACGTCTCCGGAATTGGAGCCGCCGCGCTTCGACAGAGGGTTCTTGAATGACGACCATGCCGAACACGGCGGCGATGGTCGAATGAAAGACATGACGACGCGCCGCTCCTTCAGAAGGAGCGCCACCAGGTGCAGATGGATGGGGTCATCGGATCGGTCATGAGCATCTCCTCGCATAACTCGGGTTCATCGGCAAGGCGCTCGATACCGACGCCACATCCGTCATTGCGAGGAGCACTTGCGACGAAGCAATCCAGAGTCTTTCCACGGAGGCGGTCTGGATTGCTTCGCTGCGCTCGCAATGACGCAGAGGAGGCGCCCCTCTCCCCGCGACGGGCGGGGAGAGGGCAGCCTGAATCACGCCGCCAGCAGATCCTGCAGCGCCGTGCCGTTGGGAACGCCGAGACCGGAGCAGGCATCCCAGCCGGGGCCTGCCTTGTACATGCCGTGCAACTGACCGGTGATGTCGTTGTTGCCACTGGTGATGTCGCGGAACGCACCTTTCGCGCTGGTTGCGTAGATCAGCGGATTGATGAAACCGACCGTCTTGCCGAACTTCTTGGTCGTCGCCTCATTGATCCGCGCGATCAACCCGGCCATCAGTGGGGCCACCGCGCTGGTGCCGCCGATCGTGGCGCCGGCGCCGTTGAGGAAGATCTGATAGCCGGTCGCCGGATCGGCGTCGCCCGCGATATCGGGCACGCCGCGTCCGCCGTGATGCGTCGGCGATTTCGGGACATGGGCGTTGGCCTGGTACTTTGGCTGTGCGAACACGACGCTGACGCCGCCGCCGCCAGCTCCATCCTGCGGCCCGCCATTCCAGACCACCTCCTGGATCTGGCCATTCGACGCCTTGAGGTTGGTACCGCCGCAGGCCAGCGCAAACGGGCTCGACGCCGGGAAATCGGCATGCGGCTTGCCGTCCCATCCCTCGCCCATGTCGGCTGAGCCGTTGTCGCCGGACGCGACACAGACGGTGACGCCCATTGCGGCTGCGTCGCGGATCGCCTCGTTCAGGCCATCGACGAATTGCTGCGAACCTGCCGGGTCCTCCGGGCCGCCCCAGCTGATCGAGATCACCGACGGTTTTCGCGCACTGTCGTGGACTGCCGCCTTGACCGCATCGATGAAGCCGTTGGTGGTGTTGGGCGCGAAATAGACCACGATCCTGGCCCCCGGCGCGATGGCGCCTGCGACCTCGATATCCAGCACGACCTCGCCGTCGGCCTCGGAGTGGCCGGGCTTGTTGGCGCCGCCATCGACGCTCGCCGGCGCGATCTGCGGCATCGGGATTCCCGCTTTCTTGAAGAACGTCTTCAGGTCCGACGTCTTGTAGCCGGCTCCCGTCGGCTTGCCCTTCTGGTCGATGTCGTTGAGCTCGATGATGGCGATGCACTGACCGGCGCCGGTCTCGCCGTCCGGGAAGCTGTAGAGCTGGGCGACCTGCTCGACCGAGAAGCTGCGGCTCTGCGCCGCGTGCGCGATCGCCGCCCGTCCGATCCGCTTGCGCCGGAAGTGCGGACGCGCGACCGGACGATTGTCGAGCCCGTGCACGCCGATGACGATCCCCTCGAGCTCAGCCGGAATCTGCACGCTGCCCTTGCGCATCCGATAGGTCGCGCCCTCGTGCTTGACCTTGTTGAGCTTGACGCCGAAGGCCGCGCTCAGCGCCTTCACCGTGCCGGTCAGCTTCACCGTGCGCGAGGCCAGATGCACGCTCTTGACGTTGAGATCGTTGTGATGCGCAAAATTGTCGATCTTGGCGACATCAGCGGGATCGGCGCCCATCTGCTCGGCAAATTCGGCGCGGGAAAGATATTGCCGTTCTCGCGGCAGTTGCGCACCCAGCGCCATCACGGTCTCATCGTCGGAGCGCTTGGCGCGCAGGCGGACACTGATCTCGATCTCCTGCTTGGGATCGGCCGCGCCAACCAGCTTGGCCCCTTTCGGCAACTTTCGTGCGCTGTCCGCCAGTGCCACGCGTTTGATCGTGCCTGCCATGACTTCCTCCGTTTGTGATTGGAAGGGCGATTGCCGGTATTCAACTATAGGTGTAATCTGCGATCGAAATTGGTTCAGATATTGGACGATCTTTTTTCAGAAATACCTTTGTTATACCGATCAAAAGATCGACATCCTCAATCCGGAACGGAATTGGTCAGTGGCTCAGACCAATGGATATCCGCGAACTCGATTTAAAATTGCAACCGTCGGTCCGCTTGGCCGACCAATGGAAGATACTGTCAAAATCAATTGCGCAGGAGTTGAGCGATGCTGGCTGATCGCAAATGGGTTCAGAGAAATCTGGGTTTCGATCCGATCACGACGCCGCCGCCGCGAGATACCTTCGCGGTCAAGCGTCTGGCGGACGCAGCGGTGAAGCGGTCCGTAAAAGTTTCTCCGGAAGATTTTCAGCGCGAGATCATCGACTTCGATTCGGAATCGCCCGCGGGCCGCGAGTTCATGGCCTTCTCGACGGCGACCGGACTGTCGCGCTTCACCGACATTCCCTGGCCGAAGGGCCTGGCGCCGCAGACCGGGCCGAAGCCGAAGGGCAACGGCAACAGCCCGTTGCCGCGCGCGGACGTACTCGTGGTGACCTGGACGGTCGACGAGGGCCATGCGCTGAGCCGCGTGCTGACGCCGGGCAAGGACTCCCGCAACGACTACCTGCCCTACAAGCACAATTTCGCGACCATCTCGAAGAAGATGCGCAACGGCTGCCCCGCCATGGAGCTGAAGCGGCTCGGGACCTACTGGACCACGACGATCGGCAAGAAGAAGGTCGTGATCTTCAAGTCCGATTCGCACATGTCGCAGGACGGTCCGCAATTGCCGAACATCGACGTCTGGCGCCAGATCATCCAGGAGGTGCAACCCTCGCTCGTCATCACCACGGGAACCGCCGGCGGCATCGGCAAGCAGGTCGAGGTCGGCGACGTCATCGTCAGCCCGATCGTTCGCTTCGACTGCCTGTCGAAATTCAAGAAGCAGCCGTTCGCGCAGGAGCATTTTTCGAGCAAGTCGGCGAAGACGACGCGCTTTGCAGAGGCCAGGACGCTGTTCAAGGCCAATGCCGGACAACTGCCGAAGGACAATACGCGGCCGCCAAAAATCTTCGTGGTGAAGCCAAGTGGATTGAGCTCGTCCGTGGTCACTACCGACTTCTTCGGCTTCGACACCTCGGACAATCACTTCCATCTCCAGGGCCTCGGTGACGTCTCCGAGATGGGCGATGCGATCCTCGGGCTCGTCGCCAACGACATGGGCGCGAAGGCGCCGCGCTGGCTTGCGATCCGCAACGTCTCCGACCCGCAGATCAAGGCCGAGGGCACGCTGAAGCAGCAGGAACAGGTCGCAGCCCAGATCTACAAGGGGTTCGGCCGCTGGAGCTCGGTCTGCAGCGCCATCACCTGCTGGGCCAGCATCGCGGCCGAACACTAAAGCGCGATGAGATTGCGCTTTAGGTTGTTGTTTGAGCATGATCTTTTCGGAAAACCGCTACACACTTTTCCGGATCATGCTGTAGGCCGCACGCGCGGCAGGCCAGCCTCACTCGTCAGCCTCCCTTGCCGAAAGAGGTCGGCATGGCTACCTCTCGCGGGCGAATTCTCCTGAGAGGTACCCCGATGCTTGATGCCGCCGTCAAGGCGCTGTCGCAGATCATCTCACCGCCGATGCGCTCGATCCTGTGGCGCTCGATCGGCGTCGCGCTCGTGCTGATCACCGTGCTGGCGATCGGCTTGCAGCGACTGCTCAGCTGGTTTGCCACCTATGGCGAGGCGTGGCTCGAGGGGCTGCTCGGTCCCGGCTGGCACTCCGCGCTGGAGGTGCTGGCCTGGATCGTCTCGATCGCGGCCGGTCTTGGCGTGGTGTTCGGCGGCATCCTCCTGATGCCCGCGATCACCTCGCTGGTGGCGAGCCTGTTCGTCGACGACGTCGCCGATCATGTCGAGCGCGAGCACTATCCGGCCGAGCGACCGGGCGTCGCACTGCCGTTCACCATGGCCATCCATGAGGGCGTCAAGACGGCACTGCTGACCATCCTGGTCTATCTGATCGTGCTGCCCTTCGTGTTCCTCGCCGGCGCCGGCTTCCTGATCTTCTTCCTCGCCACCGCATGGCTTCTGGGCCGCGAATATTTCGAGCTTGCCGCCATGCGCTTCCGCCCGCCGGAGGACGCCAAGGCGATGCGGCGCGATAACGCTGCGACCATCTTCGCTGCGGGCCTGATCATCGCCGCCTTCGTGTCGATCCCGATCGTCAACCTGGCGACGCCGATCTTCGGCATGGCCTTCATGGTCCACATGCACAAGCGCCTGTCGGGGCGGCGGCCTGAGCTGATCGAGCCGGCGCGGTCGATGCGTTGACGGCGAGCGATCGCCAGAAGCGGACGATCGGGGCCTTAGCCTGAAAGTGGACGCCCGAGGAGAACGTCCCCACGATGGACCATCGCCGTAGTTTTGCGGATCTTTCGCCACGAATCAGGATTCTCAATCAGCTCGCCAGTCCGAGGCGATCCCGCGGAATGGCGGGGCCTGCGAACAGTTGTCCGGAATCTCTCGCGCATCGGCTCCATTTCCTGAGGGTAGAGTCCATTAGGAGAATTGATCCATGGCAAACATCGAAAGATTTCCGAGAAACAAGTCAGTAGATCTGGCCAGGCTTGAAGCAGATGTCACGGCGGCTTTGCCCGGGTCGCCCGGCTGGGTTGTCCCACCGCCTCTATCCGAGTCATTGCCTGACTACGTCGAGCATCGAGATGGGGTTTCGCGTGTAGGCCAACTCACTGCCGAGGCGGTTGTGCGCGACTATGAGGCCGCGGCCAAAGAGATCGAAGCTATGGGGACCGAGTTGATCAGCGCGGCAAAAAAATGCGAGGCGATGACCGCCGAGGTGCACACCACGATTGCCTTCATGCGAGATACTGCGGCCTCATATCGCGAGGAAGCCAAGAAGATTTTCAAGCGCATCGAAGAATGTGCGCTGTTTACGGAGGATGTTCGCAAGACTTGCGAAACTGTCAAACTCCGGATGATGGAGGGCAGAAGTATCGCCTGATCCGCACGCCGCCGCGCACGAACAGGTTGACCAGTACCCTCCCGGACTCGCGCGCGAGCCGGGCGACAGTTGGCTTGCGGTCGGGTCACGAGCAGCAATGCCCTGGCTGACCGTGAGGTTTCCGCACCCCGAAATCATGCCGCGAATGCAGTTCTTACCATCGTCATTCCGGGCGATGCGACGGGATCGCGCGAGCGCGACCCGGAGCATCGCCCGGAATGACGGAGAAACCTTGCTCAGACCGTCTTCTCCGGCCACCGGCAGAGATCGTTGATCAGGCATACCTCGCAACGCGGCTTGCGCGCGAGGCAAGTATAGCGGCCGTGCAGGATGAGCCAATGATGGGCATGCAGCATGAACTCGGCCGGGATCACCTTTTCGAGACCGAGCTCGACCTCGAGCGGTGTCTTGCCGGGCGCAAGGCCCGTGCGGTTGCCGACGCGAAAGACGTGCGTGTCGACCGCCATCGTGTGCTCGCCGAAGGCCATGTTGAGCACGACATTGGCGGTCTTGCGCCCCGCGCCCGGCAGCGACTCGATCTCAGCACGCGTGCGCGGCACCTCGCCGCCGAAATCGGTCAGCAGCTTGGCCGACAGCGCGATCACGTTCTTCGCCTTGGTGCGGTAGAGGCCGATGGTCTTGATGTACTCGCGGAGGCGCTCCTCGCCGAGATCGAGCATCTTTTGCGGGGTGTCGGCGACCTGAAACAATTCGCGCGTTGCCTTGTTGACCCCGGCGTCGGTGGCCTGGGCCGACAGCACGACGGCAACGAGCAGCGTGAAGGGATTGAGATGCTCGAGCTCCCCCTTCGGCTCAGGATTGGCCTTGCGGAAGCGAGAAAAGACCTCGTGGATCTCGGCCGGCGTCCAGGGTTTCATCGCCTTGAGCTTTGGCTTGGGCATCGTCTTGGGCTTTGTGGCCTCGAGCGATGTCTTTGCGGCCCGCGCGGGCTTGGTGGCTTTCGTCTTTGCCTTCTTCGGCGCAGGGGATTTGCGGACGGCCGCCTTGCGGGTGATTTTTGCCATGACCGGGATATACTGACAGGCCATGAACACAGGCAACGAATTTGAGCGCGAGAGCGAGGTGCAGATCTTCTCCGCGCTGCTGACGCCACATCGCTCGCTGAACCGCACCGGCTTTCTTGCCGTGATGCTGTTCCTCAGCGCCGTCAGCTTTGTGACCGGGATCGTCTTCCTGATGATGGGCGCCTGGCCGGTGTTCGGCTTTTTCGGCCTCGACGTGCTGGTGATCTGGTGGGCCTTCAAGGTCAATTTCCGCGCCGCGCGGGCGAGCGAGGAGATCGTGGTCACGGTTTCCGAATTACGCGTGCGGCGGGTCAGCCATCGCGGCCATGTCGCCGAGTGGGTGTTCAATCCGCTCTGGGTCCGGCTCGAGCAGGAGGCGGACGAGGAGTATGGCCTCGAACGGCTCTATCTGGTGTCGCGGGGCCGCAGCGTCTCGATCGCCAGCTTCTTGGGCCCGGAGGAAAAGGCAAGCTTTGCCAAAGCCTTAATCGACGCCCTGAATGCCGCCAGGCGTGGCCCGACCTACAACCCGATCGCGTGAACTCTGTCAGAAATCGGGTGGTTTGGAGCGCCTCCTCCTCCTACATTTCCGGTCATGATGACACTCGCCATACATGACCAGCGCCTGGCCAGGCCGGGCCACCAGAACGCCGCGCTGCGGGACTATGATTCCGTGCGCCGCGCGATCGCCTTCATCTCGGAGAACTGGCGCGCGCAGCCAACCATCGAGGCGATGGCGGACGCGGCCGGCGTCACGCCGGACGAGCTGCACCACCTGTTCCGCCGCTGGGCGTCGATCACGCCAAAAGCCTTCATGCAGGCGCTGACGCTCGACCACGCCAAGCACCTGCTGCGCGATTCCGCAAGCATCCTCGACGCCGCACTCGACTCAGGCCTCTCGGGCCCGGGGCGGCTGCACGATCTCTTCGTCACCCACGAAGCGATGTCGCCGGGCGAATGGAAGAACGGCGGCGCCGGCCTGACCTTGCGCTACGGTTTCCATCCCTGCCCCTTCGGCACCGCGATCGTGATCGCGACCAATCGCGGATTGTCGGGGCTTGCCTTCGCCGATCCCGGCGAGGAGCACGCCGCACTCGCCGACATGACGCGGCGCTGGCCAAACGCCACTTACGTCGAGGACCATGAGGGCACCGCGCCGCTCGCCCAGCGTATCTTCGACACGAAACTGTGGCGGCCGGACCAGCCGCTGCGTGTGGTCATGATCGGCACCGATTTCGAGGTGCGGGTGTGGGAGACGCTGCTGAAGATCCCGATGGGACGCGCGGTGTCCTATTCGGACATCGCCTGCAAGATCAACAGCCCGAAGGCTTCGCGCGCCGTCGGTGCCGCGGTCGGCAAGAACCCCGTCTCCTTCGTCGTGCCCTGCCATCGTGCACTCGGCAAGGACGGCAAGCTCACCGGCTATCACTGGGGCGTCACCCGCAAGCAGGCGATGCTGGGCTGGGAGGCGGGGCAGCTCGGGGTGCAGTAGCTGCGCCACCTACTCCGTCATTCCGGGGCGATGCGTAGCATCGAACCCGGAATCTCGGGATTCCGGGTTCGCCCTTCGGGCGCCCCGGAATGACAACGTTGTTAATTTGCTACCCCGCCAGATCCAGCTTCGACTCCACCGTCGAATCCGCATTGAGTCGGTAGATGATCGGCACGCCGGTCGCGAGCTCGCGCTTCAAAATGCCCTCGGGCGAGAGCTTTTCGAGCACCATGATCAGTGCACGCAGCGAGTTGCCGTGGGCGGCGACCAGCGTGCGCTTGCCGTTGAGCACGCCCGGCAGGATCTCCTGTACGTAGTAAGGCAGGGCGCGCGCGAGCGTGTCCTTCAGGCTTTCGCCGCCGGGCGGCGGCACGTCGTAGGAGCGGCGCCAGACGTGGACCTGCTCCTCACCCCATTTCTTGCGCGCATCATCCTTGTTGAGGCCGGAGAGATCACCATAGTCGCGCTCGTTCAGCGCGAGGTCCTTTGACGTGGGCAGGCCGGTCTGGCCGAGCTCGGTGAGAATGAGATCGAGCGTGTGCTGGGCGCGCGACAGCACCGAGGTGAAGGCGACGTCGAAGACGAGTCCTTTCGCCTTCAGCTTGCGACCGGCGTCCTTGGCTTCCGCCACGCCCTGCTCGGTGAGATCGGGATCCTTCCATCCCGTGAACAGGTTCTTCAAATTCCATTCGCTCTGGCCGTGGCGCACGAGCACGAGAAGACGTTCGCTCATTCCTGCTTTCCGTTCGTTGCGTTCGATTGATCAGGTATCGCCCAGACCGAGCACATCGGCCATCGAGTAAAGGCCCGGCTTCTTGCCATGGGCCCACAGCGCCGCCTTCAGCGCGCCATGGGCGAACAGCATCCGGTCCTCGGCATGATGCGACAGTGTCAGCCGCTCGAAGGGGCCGAAAAAGCTCACGCTGTGATCACCGGCCGCGGTGCCGCCGCGCAGCGAGGCAAAGCCGATGTCGCCGGAGTGGCGCGCGCCCGTGATACCGTCGCGACCGCGCGCCGAATGATCCTTCAGCGAAATGCCGCGGCCGCTCGCTGCGGCTTCACCCAACATCAGCGCCGTGCCCGAAGGCGCATCGACCTTGGCACGGTGGTGCGTTTCCACGATTTCGATATCGAAATTGTCGCCCAGCGACTGCGCCACGCGCTTGACCAGCGCGGTGAGCAGATTGACGCCGAGGCTCATATTGCCGGATTTGACGACGACGGCACGGTTGGTGACGCTCTTGATCACCGCGTCGTCCGACGCCGAGAGGCCAGTCGTGCCGATGACGTGAACGAGGCCGCGCTGCGCGGCGATCGCGACATTGGCGATGGTCGCGGCCGGCACCGTGAAGTCGAGAATGCCATCGGCCTCTGCCGACATCGCCCAGAGATCGGCCGAGAGTTGCACGCCATTGGCCGGCAAGCCTGCGAGCACGCCGGAATCCTTGCCCAGGAGTTCCGAGCCCGGCGCCTCCAGCGCGCCTGCAAGCACCGCACCCTCGGTCTCGGCAATCGCACGCGTCAACGTCCGGCCCATCCGGCCACCGGCTCCCGCAACAATCAAGCGCATGTCGGACATGATGTGATCCTCTTCGCGAGCCCGTTGTAGCGGGGGGATGCTGTTCCGGCAACCGAGGGGGCTGGTGCTCTTACCCTCCCCTGGAGGGGGAGGGTCGATCGCGCGCAGCGCGAGCGGGGTGGGGTGACGGTCCCTCCGCGACGAACCGTGCCCGAGTTGAGAGATCACCCCACCCCGTCACGCAATCTCGCTTCGCTCAATCGCGTGCCGACCCTCGAGCGAGCTACGCTCGTCTCGGACCCCTCCAGGGGAGGGTTAAGACGGCGCCACGGATCGACGCTGTGAAGAACCCTACGACGGCTGCGGGCCGTCGTAGCCTTCGATGACGATGAGGTCGGCGATCGAGTGCGGCTGGCGCACCTTGATGTTGGCCTGGTACTCCGGCGAGTTGTAGCAGGCGAGCGCGGTCTCGTAGTCGGGGAATTCGATCACGACGTTGCGTGCGCGGCTCTGGCCCTCGACGCTGGTGAACTTGCCGCCGCGAACGACATAGCGTCCGCCGAACTTCTTGAAGATCGCGAGATTTGCGGCCGCATAGGGCTTGTAGCCCTCGTCATTGTGAACGTCGACGCGCCCGATCCAGTAGCCTTTTGCTGCCATTCTTCTTCTCCTTGTGATGTTCAGGTCAGCGCCTGCGCGATCTCGGCCTGGATGGCCTCGGCAGTCGCCTTGGGATCTGCGGCCTCGACGACCGGGCGTCCGACCACGAGATAGTCGGCGCCCGCGGCAATCGCGCGTCCCGGCGTCATGATGCGCTTTTGGTCACCGGTCGCCGAGCCTGCGGGACGGATGCCGGGCGTGACGAGGTTCATCTGGTGGCCGACGATCTTGCGCAGGCTACCGGCTTCCTCGGGCGCGCAGACGATCCCGTCGACGCCGAGCACCTGGGCCTGCTGCGCGCGCGCCTCGACCAGCTCGGAGACGCCGAGCCGGTAGCCGGCCGCATGCAGATCGTCATCGTTGTAGGAGGTCAGCACGGTCACGCCGAGAATCTTCAGGGCGGACGACCCGCGCCCTTCGACCGCCGCCTTCATGGTCTGCGGATAGGCGTGCACCGTGAGGAAGGTCGCGCCGAGTTTGCTGATGCTCTGGACGCCCTGCATCACGGTATTGCCGATGTCGTGCAGCTTGAGATCGAGGAACACTTTCTTGCCGCGGTCCGCGAGCTTGCCGACCAGCGGCAAGCCGCCGGCATAAGTGAGCCGATAGCCGATCTTGTAGAAGGTGACGCTGTCGCCGAGCCGATTGATCATCGCCTCCGCCAGGTCCGGGCTCGGCAGGTCGAGCGCGACGATCAGGCGGTCGCGGGGGGCGATTTCGGCTTGCGTCATGTCACCTCACATCATGCGTTGGGAAATGTCGATCAGTTGCCGCACCAGGTCCTGCAACGCGGCGATATCGCCCTCGTTCTTCAGCCTGTCCATATCGTCATAGGCCTGGTCGGCAAAGCCGAGCGCGAGCTGGCTGGCAATCACATTGGCGTGGCAGGAGGTCAGGATCAATCGCAGCGCCTGGAGCGCACGCGCGCCGCCGAGACGGCTCTGCGAGGCGCCGGCGATGGCGAAGGCACGACCCCGGAACACCTCCCCGCGCGCTTCATGCGGGTCCTGCACACGACTGACCCAGTCGATCGCATTCTTCAGCAGTGGCGGCACGGAGGCGTTGTACTCCGGCGTCACGATCAACACGCCCTGATGCGCGCCGATCATGCGCTTGAGATTGACGGCGTGCTTGGGCACGCCGGATTTCGCCTGGAGGTCGCCGTCATAGATCGGCAGCGGGAAGTCGGCGAGCGAGACTCGGGTGACGTCGACGCCGGCTTGCGCGAATTCATAAGCGGCGACCGCCGCCAGCTTCGCATTGTGCGAGCCGGTGCGCAGCGAGCCGGGAATGACCAGGATCTTGGGTGCGGGCATCCAGAAAAACGCGTTCGGCGAAAAGGGTCCGCCGCGCGAAGACGAAAGCCGGCGGAATTAGTCTTTGCGATACACCCAGACGCGGGCCGGCGGAAGGTTCATCCAGATCCGTTCCGAGGCCTCTGTGGACACGCCGGGCAGCGATTTCGGGATCGGCGGCACCACCGAATAGGTGAACTGCACGAAGGGCGCGCCGGGCGCGAGCGCGGCGAAGGAATCGCGAATGAGCCGCAGGCGCGTGAACATCGGCTTGGTGACCAGCGGCAGGCCGGAGACAACGGCCGAGGCGGGTGCGCCCAGCACTTTCCAGAGCGTGTCGCGCAGGCGGTAGGCATCGCCCTGCACCACCGTAGCTTGCGGATAGCGGTCGCGCAGCAGCGCGCAGAAACCGGGATTGTATTCGACGAGGACGAGGCGCTTCTGGTCAATGCCGCGCTCGACCAGCGCGGAGGTGATGGCGCCGGTGCCGGGCCCGAGCTCGACCACCGGCGCGTCCGAATCGACATCGACATATTGCGCCATGGTGCGGGCAAGCAGTCGCCCCGACGGCATCACGGCACCCATGTGCAGCGGCTTTTCAATCCACGACCGGAGAAAGCGTACCTCGTCGTCGAGACGGGGCTTCTTCAACGCGCGCACGGACGATTGCATGGGCATGTCAGGACCGGACGGGACCGCGTCGCCGCGGCGTGTCAGAAAATGGTCATAAAGACGTATAGGCCGCGAACGATACGGTCAAGCCGAGTCAATTCGCCCGATTACCGAAGAAATCCTTGACCTTGGCGAAGAAGCCCGCGGATTCCGGCTGGGTCGCACCGGAGGAGAGTTTTTCGAACTCGGCCAGCAATTCCTGCTGCTTCTTGGTGAGATTTTGCGGCGTCTCGACGGCGACCTGGACGTACATGTCGCCCATCTGGCGCGAGCGCAGCACCGGCATGCCCTTTGATGCAATGCGGAATCGGCGGCCGGACTGGGTTCCGGCCGGAATCTTCACCTTGGACTTGCCCTTGTCGATGGTCGGCACCTCGAACTCGCCGCCAAGGGCCGCCGTGACCATCGAGATCGGTACACGACAATGCAGATCGGCACCATCGCGCTGGAAGAACTGGTGCTGGGACAGCGACAGGAAAATGTAGAGATCGCCGGACGGACCGCCGCGCACCCCTGCCTCGCCTTCGCCGGCGAGCCTGATCCGCGTGCCGTCCTCGACGCCCTGGGGGATATTGACCGACAGCGTCCGCTCGCGCGTGACGCGGCCTTGCCCGGCGCAGGACGGGCAGGCGTCCTCGATCATCTGGCCGCGGCCCTGGCAACCCGGGCATGTGCGCTCCAGCGTGAAGAAGCCCTGCGACTGCCGCACGCGGCCGGCGCCGGCGCAGGTCGAGCAGGTCTTCGGCTTGGTGCCGGCCTTGGCGCCGGTACCCGAGCAGGATTCGCAGGTGACGGAGACCGGGATCTCGATCTGCGCGGTCTTGCCACCAAAGGCTTCCTCGAGCGTGATCTCCATGTTGTAGCGCAGGTCGGCCCCGCGCTCGCGGCCGCCACGGCCGCGCTGTCCGGCCATGCCGAACAGGTCCTCGAAAATGTCGGAGAAGGAGGAGGCAAAGCCGGCGCCGAAACCGGCGCCACCGCCGCCGAAGCCGCCGCCCTGCTCGAAGGCCGCGTGGCCATAACGGTCATAGGCCGCGCGCTTGTCCTTGTCCTTCAGGACCTCATAGGCCTCGTTGATCTCCTTGAAGCGAACTTCGCTGCTGTCGTCCCCGGGATTGCGGTCGGGGTGGAATTTCATCGCGAGCTTGCGGAAGGACGATTTCAATACGGAATCGTCGGCGTCGCGTTCGACTTCGAGGGTTTCGTAGTAGCAGCGCTTGGTGGACATTGTGAGCTCGGTCGGTCGTTCAGGCCGGGACAAAACAGCGTCGCCACGCGACGATATGAGCACCCCCTCGCCTCACGGCAATGGGCTGCATGGCTGCATGCAGAATAGCGGCTGGGAGTTGATCGATGGTAACGGGGAAGCGCCCCGTCTGACCCGGCACGACGGCCTCCCCCTTGTCGGGGGAGGCGATCGCAGCATGGGTGCAAGCCGTCCGCATCATGACCCTCTAAGGGTTCAGGCGGACTTCTTGTTGGTCTTGTCGTCGTCGACCTCGGTGAACTCCGCGTCGACGACGTCGTCCTTGGCAGCATCCTTCTTGGCGTCGGCCTCGGCCTGCTGCTTGTACATGGCTTCGCCGAGCTTCATCGAAGCCTGGGCCAGCGTGTTGGTCTTGGCCTTGATCGCCTCGGCATCGTCGCCCTTCAGCGCTTCCTTGAGGTCGCTGACGGCATCCTCGATGGCGCGTCGCTCGGTCTCGGCGACCTTCGAACCGTGCTCGGCCAGCGCCTTCTCGGTGGAGTGCACCAGCGCGTCGGCGTGGTTCTTGGCGTCGACCGCCTCGCGGCGCTGCTTGTCGGCCGCGGCATTGGCCTCGGCGTCCTTGACCATCTTGTCGATGTCGGCTTCCGACAGGCCACCGGAGGCCTGGATGCGGATCTGCTGCTCCTTGCCGGTCGCCTTGTCCTTGGCGGACACGTTGACGATGCCGTTGGCGTCGATGTCGAAGGTCACCTCGATCTGCGGCATGCCGCGCGGGGCCGGCGGAATGCCCATCAGGTCGAACTGGCCGAGCATCTTGTTGTCGGCCGCCATCTCACGCTCGCCCTGGAAGACGCGGATCGTGACCGCGTTCTGGTTGTCCTCGGCGGTCGAGAACACCTGGCTCTTCTTGGTCGGGATCGTGGTGTTGCGGTCGATGATGCGGGTGAACACGCCGCCCAGCGTCTCGATGCCCAGCGACAGCGGGGTGACGTCGAGCAGCAGCACGTCCTTGACGTCGCCCTGAAGCACGCCGGCCTGGATCGCGGCGCCGATGGCGACGACTTCGTCGGGGTTGACGCCCTTGTGCGGTTCCTTGCCGAACAGCTGCTTCACGACTTCCTGGACCTTCGGCATGCGCGACATGCCGCCGACCAGAACGACTTCGCCGATCTCACCGGCGGTGACGCCGGCATCCTTCAGCGCCTTGCGGCAGGGCTCGACGGTCTTCTGGATGAGGTCATCGACCAGCGCCTCGAACTTGGCGCGGGTGAGCTTCATGGTCAGATGCTTCGGCCCGGTCTGGTCCGCCGTGATGAACGGCAGGTTGATCTCGGTCTGCGTCGTCGAGGACAGCTCGATCTTGGCCTTTTCAGCGGCTTCCTTCAGGCGCTGAAGCGCGAGCTTGTCGTTGCGCAGGTTGATGCCCTGCTCCTTCTGGAACTCGTCGGCCAGATAGCCAACGAGGCGCATGTCGAAATCCTCGCCGCCGAGGAAGGTGTCGCCGTTGGTCGACTTCACCTCGAACACGCCGTCGCCGATCTCGAGAATCGAAATATCGAACGTGCCGCCGCCGAGGTCGTACACGGCGATCGTGCCGGCCTTGGTCTTGTCCAGACCATAGGCGAGCGCGGCCGCGGTCGGCTCGTTGATGATGCGCAGCACTTCAAGGCCCGCGATCTTGCCGGCGTCCTTGGTCGCCTGGCGCTGGGCGTCGTTGAAGTAGGCGGGAACGGTGATGACGGCCTGGTCGACCTTCTGGCCGAGATGGGCTTCCGCGGTCTCCTTCATCTTCTGCAAGATGAACGCCGATACCTGCGAGGGCGAGTAGGTCTGGCCATCGGCCTCGACCCAGGCGTCGCCGTTGGAAGCCTTCACGATCTTGTACGGAACGAGCTTCTTGTCCTTCTCGACCATCGGGTCGTCGTAGCGGCGGCCAATGAGGCGCTTCACTGCGAAGAAGGTGCGCTCGGGATTGGTGACGGCCTGGCGCTTGGCGGGCTGGCCGACGAGGCGCTCACCGTCGTCCGTGACGGCGACGATCGAAGGCGTCGTGCGCATGCCTTCAGAATTCTCGATGACTTTGGCGTTCTTGCCATCCATTACGGCGACGCACGAATTCGTGGTGCCGAGGTCGATCCCAATGACCTTTCCCATGGTCCTGATATCCTTCTTTATTGCGGCAGGTTGGTTGGGCCCAGAAGGCACCCGATCCAAAACCCCCTAAGATCAAACATCCGCGATATTGCGATGGTTGAGGCTCATATAGGAGGGGGGGAGGGGCCCGCAAGGACCGAACGCAAGTTTCAGCCGCGAAAACATTGGGTTTTGGAAGATCATATCGGCCTTTCGGGCCCCTTGACGGTGAGGGTTTATTAACGGGTTCAGCCGTCAGCCGGACCATGCCCCGAAGGCACGTGCGTTACCCTGTTACGGCGCAGCCAAACCCGTTAAAAGTCCGGGCGACAAACTGTCCGGACGGCCGGACAGCCAGGGCCACGGCCCGCGCGACAAAGGGGCCCGACGTCCCACCATCGAACGGCCTCAATGTGGACCAAGTAGACTAGCCATGAAATTGATACGCCCCCTCGCCGCGCTTGCCGTTCTCATTGCCTCCGCCCTTCCGGCCTTCGCGGCCGATGCCGTTTTCCCGCCGGGCCAGCGCGTCGGCATGGTGCCGTTGATCGGCCTCTCCCAAGCCAAGACCTTTCCGGGCTTCGAGAGCGAGGACGGAGGCGTGAAGGTGCTGGTCACCGAGTTGCCGCCCGACGCCTATGGCGAGGTCACCAATGCCTTCAAGGCCAATCCCGGCGGCACCGGCGGCATCAAGCCGGACAAGATCGAGACGCCGGCCGGCCTTGCCTATTACACCGTCGAGACCGGCAAGGCCGGCACGGAAACGGTGAAGCGCTATTCGATGATCGTGCCGGGCACCGGCTTCTCCGGCTACGTCGCCGTGCAGATCCCGGAGAACGCCGCCAAGATCTACTCGGACGACGCGGTGCGCCAGATGTTCGCCACCGCGGTCACGCGCAAGGAGGTCCCGGTCGACGAGCAGCTCGCGCAGATGCCGTTCCGGATCACCGATCTCGCCGACTTCAAGAACGTCCGCATGCTGTCGCCGGGCGCCAGCATTGTGCTTGCCGACGGCAACGAGACCACGGGCTTCGAGCCCAAGCCGTACATGATCATTGGCCTGATCGGCGCAACGCCGCAGCAGCCGGATGATCGCGCCCGCTTCGCGCAGGAGGCGGCGATGCAGATCCCCGGCATGCGCGAGTCCAGAATCACCATGTCCGAGCCGATCCGCGTCAACGGCCAGCCGGCCATCGAAACCCGGCTCGACGGCGTCAGTGGCAAGGACAAGACCCAGGTTACGGTGGTGCAGTGGATCCGCTTCGGCGGCGGTACGTCGCTGCGCATCATCGCCAGCGCCCCGCGTGACCAGTGGTCGGAGGCGTTCACCCGCTTCCGCGCGGTGCGCGACGGCATCCAGCCCAAAGGCTGACCAAAGCCGGCCGCATTTTCGGGCTTTTGTTCGTACACAAATGGAACTACGCTTTCCTCCTTGGTTCATCCTGGAGGGAGGACGTACGATGCTGGATCGGCGCAAAGTACTCGCGGGCGTTTCCACTGTTGCTCTCGCGAGCCTCGTTTCAAGCAAGCTCTGGGCAGCGACGGCGATCAAGCCCGACGATGCCTCCGCGCTGCTCGTGATCGACGTGCAAAACTGCTTCCTGCCCGGCGGCAGCCTCGCCGTGAAGGAAGGCGAGCAGGTGGTGCCGGTGATCAACAAGATCGCAAAATCGTTCGCCAATGTCGTGATGACACAGGACTGGCACACGCCGGGGCACGTGTCGTTCGCCTCCGTTCACTCCGGCAAGAAGCCGTTCGAAACCATCGACCTGCCCTACGGCAAGCAGGTGCTGTGGCCCGACCATTGCGTGCAGGGCACCGACGGCGCCGCGCTGTCGAAGGACCTGTCGATCCCGCAGGCCGAGCTCATCATCCGCAAGGGCTTTCACAAGGACGTCGACAGCTACTCGGCTTTCCTGGAGGCCGACGGCAAGACATCGACTGGCCTCGCCGCCTACCTGAAGTCGCGCAAGATCAAGCGCGTGTTCGTCGCAGGGCTAGCGACCGATTTCTGCGTCGCCTGGACCGCGCTCGACGCGCGCAAGGCCGGCTTCGAGGTCTATGTGGTGGAAGACGCCTGCCGCGGCATCGACACGCAGGGCTCGCTGGCCAAGGCCTGGGCCGACATGGCCAAGGCCGGCGTGAAGCGGATCCAGTCTGCGGATATCGCAGCCACGGCGTAAGACCAGCAAGCTGTCATTCCGGGACAGCTCGGAGAGCCGAACCCGGAATGACGACACAGCTTTCAGAACACGGCTTACGCCGCGCCGTTCGACTCGTTGTTGTTGGCCGCCGCCGCGGCTTTCGCACCGCCCTTGGCAACGCCGACGAGAGCCGGGCGCAGCACGCGCTCGCCGATGGTGTAACCGGCCTGGACCACCTGAACCACGGTGCCCGACGGCACCGACGGATCGGGCACCTCGAACATCGCCTGCTGGAAATTCGGATCGAACTTCTGGCCCGAGGGGTCGAACTTCTTCACGCCGTGTTTTTCCAGCGCGTTGAGCAGCGAGCGCTCGGTGAGTTCCACGCCTTCGATCAGCGCGGTCAGGCCGGGATCGGCATTGGCACGTGCCTCGGCCGGCACCGCATCAAGCGCACGCTGGAGGTTGTCGGCGATATCGAGCACGTCGCGCGCAAAGCCGGTAATGCCGTACAGCCTGGCGTCGGCGACCTCCTTGGTGGTGCGCTTGCGCAGGTTTTCCATCTCGGCCAGCGTCCGCAGCATGCGGTCGCGCGCCTCAGCCGCTTCCTTCTGCAAGATCTCGACCGAACCGGGCTCCGGATCGTCGGGCATGATGTAGGGCTTCGACACCACGGGCTCGCCGGTCGGCGCAGTCGTGTCTTCGGGTTGCCGGTCTTGATCGGTCATCGGCTGCCTTCTCGAACTCGTCTCAAGGGATTTTTCTCGCCGGGATATCGTGCTTCGCAGCGCGAAAATCAAGCGCCCGTGATCAGGCGAAAACGGCCGTCAGCCCCCCAACAGGCGGCTGACGATGCGGGCGGCATAGTCCACGGTCGGGATCACGCGGGCATAATTCAGCCGCGTCGGCCCGATCACGCCCAAAACACCGACGATGTGCCCGGCGGCATCCCGATACGGCGAGATGATCGTCGAGGAGCCCGACAGCGAGAACAGCTTGTTCTCAGAGCCGATGAAGATGCGCACGCCCTCGGCGGTCTCGGCGCGCCCCAAGAGGTCGATCACGCCACGCTTGGTCTCGAGATCGTCGAACAGCAGCCGCACCCGCTCGAGATCCTCCAGCGCGTGCAGGTCTTCGAGCAGATTGGCGTGACCGCGCACGATGAGCTGCCGGTCCTCGTTCTCGCCACCCGACCAGCTCGCGATGCCGGCCGCGATCACCTTCTGGGTGAGCTGGTCGAGCTCGGCGCGGGCCTGCCCGAGCGCCGTTTCCAGCTCGAGCCGCGCCTCGGCGAGGGTCCGGCCGCGGATGCGTGCATTGAGGAAGTTGGAAGCCTCCGTCAGCGCCGAGGAGGGAACTCCAAGCGGTAGCGTCAGCACGCGGTTCTCGACCTGGCCGTCCTCGCCGACCAGAATCACCAGCGCCCGCTCGGGTTCCAGGCGGACGAATTCGATATGCTTCAGTCGCGCATTGGACTTCGGCGTCAACACCACGGCTGCGGCCCGGGTGAGGCCAGACAGCCGCGTCAGCGCCTCCTCCAGCGCCGCCTCGACCGATTGGGCGTGGCCGACATTGGTAAGCTGGCTCTGGATCGATTGTCGCTCGGCCTCGTTGAGTTCCCCGACCTGCATCAGCGCGTCGACGAAGAAGCGCAGGCCGAGTTCCGTCGGCAGCCGGCCGGCGGAGGTGTGCGGGGCGTAGATTAGGCCGAGCTGTTCCAGATCGGCCATGACGTTGCGCACCGAGGCCGGCGATAGCGGCAGCGCGATCAGGCGGGAGATATTGCGCGAGCCGACCGGCTCGCCGGTCGCCAGATAGCTCTCGACGATTTGACGAAAGATGTCGCGAGAGCGCTCGTTGAGCTGGGCGAGGCCCGCGCGCGGCGCGATCAGATGAATCGGATCGTGATGGGCCACAGACGGTAACTCCTCTCAGATGCACATAATTTGTCCATCCGGAGGGCCCGTGACAAGCGCGTCTTTGGCCAAATGGGGGCGACGTTCCGACGCCACGGGGGAAAAGCCCTTGCCGGGCCCCCTTCCCCCTCCTACAAGCACCGCGAACAGCCTTTTCCCTGCGAGTTTTGGAGGATTTCCCATGCGGCCAAGCCGCCGTGCGCCCGACGAATTGCGCCCCGTGACGCTGGAGCGCGGCGTGGTCAAATATGCGGAAGGCTCGTGCCTCGTAAAATTCGGCGACACCCATGTGCTGGTCACCGCTACGCTGGAAGACCGCCTGCCGCCATGGCTCAAGGGCCAGGGCCGCGGCTGGGTCACCGCCGAATACGGCATGCTCCCGCGCGCGACCTCGGAACGCACCCGTCGCGAGGCTTCCGCCGGCAAGCAGAGCGGCCGCACCGTGGAGATCCAGCGCCTGATCGGCCGCTCGCTTCGCACCATCGTCGATCTCGAAGCGCTCGGCGAGCGCCAGATCACGGTCGATTGCGACGTGCTCCAGGCCGACGGTGGCACGCGCACGGCCTCGATCACGGGGGCCTGGGTCGCGCTGGCCGACTGTGTCAACTGGATGAAGACGCGCAACATGATCAAGGCGAACGTGCTGCGCGACAACGTCGCCGCGATCTCCTGCGGCATCTATAACGGCACGGCGGTGCTCGACCTCGATTATGCCGAGGATTCCGAGGCCGAGACCGACGCCAATTTCGTCATGACGGGCGATGGCCGCATCATCGAGGTCCAGGGAACGGCGGAACGCGAGCCGTTCACGCAGGAGGAATTCCTGTCGCTGATGGCGCTGGCCCGCAAGGGTGTCGCGCGTCTCGTGGACTTGCAGAAAATGGCGGTGGCGTAGTCAATAGGCCATGCACCGGCGAATCACAGGCAAGCTCATCATCGCGACCCATAATCCCGGCAAGCTTGCCGAGATGCGGGAGCTGCTGGCGCCGCACGGCGTCGAGGCAGTCTCGGCCGGCGAGCTTGGCCTCGACGAGCCTGAAGAAACCGGCAACGACTTTCGCAGCAATGCCGCGATCAAGGCCATCGCCGCTGCGAAGGCCATGAGACTTCCGGCGTTCGCCGATGATTCCGGCATCGTGGTCGACGCGCTCGACGGCGCGCCGGGAATTTACAGTGCGCGCTGGGCGGGCTCCGACAAGGATTTTGCCGCGGCGATGGCGCAGATCGAGCGCCTGTTGAGGGAGCGCGGCGCCATCACGCCGGACCAGCGCAAAGCGCATTTCGTCTCCGCACTCTGCGTTGCCTGGCCCGATGATCATCTCGAGGAGGTCGAGGCGCGCGTCGACGGCACGCTGGTCTGGCCGCCGCGCGGCACCGCCGGCTTCGGCTACGACCCGATGTTCCTGCCCGACGGCCACACGCGCACCTTTGGCGAGATGGAAAGCATCGAGAAGCACGGCCTGCCGCCGTTGGGCCTTGGCCTGTCGCACCGTGCCCGCGCCTTCGTGAAACTTGCGGAGATCTGCCTTGAGCCGCGCTGACAGGGGCGCCTTCGGCGTCTACGTGCACTGGCCGTTCTGCCTGTCGAAGTGTCCCTATTGCGACTTCAACAGCCACGTCCGCCACGCCGCGATCGACGAGATGCGCTTTGCCCGCGCCTTCGCGCGCGAGATCGAGACCACGGCCAAGCGCGCGCCCGGCCGCGAGGTCACCTCGATCTTCCTCGGCGGCGGCACGCCATCCCTGATGCAGCCTGCGACCGTCGGCGCCGTGTTAGAGGCGATCGGCAAGCACTGGCGCGTCGCCGATGACGTCGAGGTCACGCTGGAAGCCAACCCGACCAGCGTCGAGGCCACGCGCTTTGCCGGCTATCGCGCCGCCGGCGTCAACCGCGTCTCGCTCGGTGTGCAGGCGCTCGACGATGTCTCGCTGAAGATGCTCGGGCGCCTGCACAGCGCGCGCGAGGCGCTCGATGCGGTTGCCATCGCGCGGCGTTCGTTCGAGCGCTACTCGTTCGACCTGATATATGCCCGCCCGGATCAGACTCCGGCGATGTGGGAGAATGAACTCCGCCGCGCCATCGATGAAGCCGCCGAGCATTTGTCGCTCTACCAGCTCACGATCGAGGAAGGTACGCCGTTCTTCGGCCTGCACCAGGCCGGCAAGCTGAAAACGCCGGACGAAGCGGTCGCGCGCGCGCTCTATGACGTCACGCAGGAGACCTGCGACAAGCTCGGCCTGCCCGCCTACGAGATTTCGAATCACGCACGCCGCGGCGCCGAGTGCCGGCACAATCTGGTCTACTGGCGCGGCGAGGAATATGCCGGCATCGGTCCCGGCGCGCATGGCCGGCTCGACATCGACGGCATCAGGCACGCGACCGCCACCGAGAAGCGTCCCGAGGCCTGGCTGATGCGGGTCGAGACCAACGGCGACGGTGTCGTCACCGACGAACTCCTCAACAGCGAGGAGCGCGCCGACGAATTCTTGCTGATGGGATTGCGCCTCGCCGAAGGCATCGACCCCAAGCGCTACGCCGCGCTCGCCGGCCGCCCGCTCGATCCCCGCCGCATCGCGCTCCTGCGCGAGGAAGGCGCGATCACAGTCGACACGACGGGCCGCCTGCGCGTCACCAGCAGCGGATTTCCGGTGCTGGATGCGGTGGTCGCGGATCTCGCGGCATAGCCAACTGCCGTAGGGTGGGCAAAGCGACTTGTCCGCCGTAGCTCGAAGAGCGAAGGCGGAAGCGTGCCCACCTCTTCTGACGCAATCGTGGAGAGATGGTGGGCACGGCGCGAAGAGCACCTTTGCCCCCCTACGGCAGCCTCACTTGCTGCTAAGCCCCAAAGCTCTTCGGCGAGCCCGCGACCGCGACGCCGCCGCCGGTCGTCACCTTCATCACCGCAAGTCCCCGCTCATTGGTGCCGTCGGCGCGGAAACGGAACAGGCCGTCGATGCCGGCGAAGCCAGACGGGTTGGTCAGCACGTCCTGTGAGAAGCGCGTGGTGCCTTGTGTGCGCGCGAGCGCTGCGACGAGCGCCACTGCGTCATAGGCGAGCGTCGCCGTGCGCACCGGTTCGGCGCCATATTTCGTGCGGTAGCGGCCGGCGAAGGCGCGAAAGCCTGCCGGGTCCGGCGCGGCATAGAGACCACCCTGCAGCGCCTGGCTCGCATAGACGCGCGGGTTGTCCCACAGGCCGGTGCCGAGCAACTGGATGTTGCGCAAGTTGGCGCCCGCAGCGGTCAGCGCATCGGCCACCGCGACGACGGAATCGCCGTCATCGGCAATGAACAGCGCGTCCGCGCTGCCGAGCGCCTGCGCGACGTTGCGCGCCGGCGTGGCGCGATCGCCGCCGAATTTCTCGAACGCAACCACGCGTCCACCCCGCCGCGGCACCGCCGCCTTGAAGGCTGCCTCCACCACATTGCCATAGGCATTCTCCGGCAGCAGCGCCGCGAAGGAGCGCTTCCCGATGCTGGCGGAATATTCGACGATGCGGTTGACGTCCGATTCGGGCAGAAAGCTCAACAGGAAGACGCCGCGGCCGGCGATGCTGGCATCGGTCGAGAACGCCATCACCGAGATGCCACGCGTACGCGCGACCTGCGCAACGGCCGGCACGGATTGGGCGAACAGCGGCCCCAGAATGATCTCCGCGCCTTCGTCGACCGCCTGCTGCGCGCCGCCTTGTGCGCCCTGCGGCGTGCCGTTGTCGTCCTTGATCAGAAGTTGGACGTTCGGGTTCTGGAATTCGGCGAGCGCCATTTCGGCGGCGTTGCGCATCGACTGCGCGGCGAGCCCGGCATTGCCGGCGGCCGAGAGCGGCAGGATCAAGCTGACCTTCACCCCGCCGGTGCCGGCGGTGGTGGCCTGCTGCTGTGGCCCGGCGGCCCCCGGCTGAGAGGGGGAACTGAAGGGATTGGAGAACTGGCTGAGACTCTGCTGCACGCCGGTGCAGGCCGAGAGCAAGGGCGTGCCGAGCAGGAGCCCTAGCGCGCTCCGCCGGGTCGCTCCCGACGATCGGGGCCCGGAGGTGACAGACTTGGGATAGCGCGGGCCCGGCATGGCAACTCTTCGTAACGACCAGACCACTTAAGGCCCGGTCAGGACTTCACCTCCGCAAGGGAGGACGCGGATTGCAGCATATTGTCGGCAAATAGTTAACCAAAACAAAAGGATAATGACCGCTTAACGCGACCGCCCTTCCACCATGGCGAGCTGCCCACCGAGTTTTAAAGGCTGCACCAACGCGGGCTTTTCGCCGCGAATGTGGCGCAAGCGCGTCTCTCCCTTTAAGTGTATCCATTATGCGCGCAAAGACCGCCCCAATAAATACGCCTGAAGGTGCGGCGGAACCCGCCGCACGCGGTTTTGCCATTGGTCCCCATCACTTTTCAGCCAGCAAGGCGGCGCCGGGCCTCTACCTCGTCGCCACCCCCATCGGCAATCTCGGCGACATCACCTTGCGGGCGCTCGAGACGCTGGCCGGCGTCGACATCGTTGCCTGCGAGGACACCCGGATCACCCGGCGGTTGACCGAGCGCTACGGCATCACCGCCCAGCTCAAACCCTATCATGAGCACAATGCAGAGGCTGCGCGGCCGAGGATCCTGGAGGCGCTGGCGCAGGGCGGTTCCATCGCGCTGGTCTCCGACGCCGGCACGCCGCTGATCTCCGATCCCGGCTTCAAGCTGGTGCGCGAGGTTTCTGCCGCGGGCCACGCGGTGTACGCGCTGCCCGGTCCATCCTCGGTGCTGGCGGCGCTGTCTGTCGCGGCGCTGCCGACCGATCGATTCTTCTTCGAAGGTTTTCTGCCCGCAAAATCGACCGCCCGCCGCAAGCGCCTCGGCGAGCTCGCCCGGATCGATGCGACCCTGGTGCTGTTCGACTCCGGCAATCGCGTGCAGGAGACGCTGGCCGATCTCGCCGAGGTCATGGCAGATCGCGAAGCCGCGATCTGCCGCGAGCTGACGAAGCTGCACGAGGAGATCTCGCGCAGCCCCCTCAGCGAGCTCGCCGGCCGTGCCGATACGCTGGAGACCCGCGGCGAGTTCGTGCTGGTCATCGGCCCGCCGGCAGCCGATGCGCGGGAGATGACGCCGGATGCGCTCGACGATCTCCTGCGCGAACAGCTCGCGAACAGCAGCGTCAAGGACGCGGTCGCGCATGCGGTCGAAGTCTCGGGCCGGCCGCGCCGCGAGGTCTATGCCCGCGCACTCGAACTTGCCAAGAACTTGCCTGCGAAGAACTTGCCTGCCAAGAACTTGCGGGGCGACGATGGGGAAGACTGACGGCGCCCTGCCCGCCGAGCCCAAACTCCCCTCGCCGGAACGCGTCGCTGCGTTCCAGACCGGCATTTCGGCAGAAAGCCGCGCCGCGGCCTTCCTGATCGCCAAGGGCTATCGCATTCTGGCGAGACGCTTCCGCACGCCGCATGGCGAGATCGACATCGTCGCGCGCCGGCGCAATCTGATCGCCTTCGTCGAGGTCAAGGCGCGCGCCAGCCTCGATGAGGCCGCCTTTGCCGTGACGCCGCGCCAGCAGCAGCGCATCATCGACGCCGCGCAGGGGTGGCTTGCGGCGCATCCCGAGCATGCCGAATTTGAATTGCGATTCGACGCCATGCTGATTGCGCCGAAGTCCCTTCCACGCCATGTGTTGGCGGCATTCGACGCCTCGACCTGAAAGGCAGCCCATGAAACTGAACGTCGCCGTCCAGATGGACCCCATCGCCAGCATCAACATCCGCGGCGATTCCACCTTTGCGCTGCTTCTGGAGGCGCAGAAGCGCGGCCACGGGCTGTCCTACTATACGCCCGACAAGCTGTCGCAGGTCGGCAACGAGCTGGTCGCACCGGTGCAGCTCCTGACCGTGCGTGACGAGCCCGGCAATCACTTCACCCTCGGCGAGCCCAGGCGCGAGGCATTGAACGGCTTTGACGTGGTGCTGCTGCGGCAGGATCCGCCGTTCGATCTCGCCTACATCACCTCAACCCATTTCCTGGAGTGCATCCATCCGAAGACGCTGGTCGTCAACGATCCCGTGAGCGTGCGCAACGCGCCGGAAAAGCTGTTCGTGATGAACTTTCCGCAGCTGATGCCGCCGACCCTGATCTCGCGCGACCTCGACGAGATCAACGCCTTCCGCGAGCAGCACGGCGCCGTCGTCATGAAGCCCCTGCACGGCCATGGCGGTGCCGCGGTGTTCCGCGTGATGCCGCAGGACATGAATTTCGGCTCGCTCTACGACATGTTCTCGGTGACCTTCAAAGAGCCCTGGGTGATCCAGCAGTTCATCCCCGAGGTCAAGCACGGCGACAAGCGCATCATCCTGGTCAATGGCGAGTTCGCCGGCGCCGTCAACCGCGTCCCGGCGCCCGACGATCTCCGCTCCAACATGGTGCGCGGCGGCGCGGCGCAAGCCACCGACCTCACCCCGCGCGAACGCGAGATCTGTGAAACGGTCGGGCCGGCACTGCGCGAGCGCGGCCTCCTGTTCGTCGGCCTCGACGTCATCAACGACCGGCTCACCGAGATCAACGTGACCTCGCCGACGGGCATCCGTGCGATCGCGCGGCTCGGCGGGCCGGACATCGCGGCGAAGATCTGGGATGTGATCGAGACGAAGCGGAGCAAATAATCCGCACGGGCCGAAATTCTCCGATGTCGTCCTGGCTTTCGCCAGGACGACATCGAGGGAAGACGCCTCCCTCTCGCGCGTTTGGGCTTTCGCGTCGCGGGCTAACCACGCGTTCACCATGTCGCGTCACGCACAGACACAAAACGCCTGATCTCTTGCGTGAATCTACGGAGTTATCGCTTTCCGAATAACGCGGCGTTCACCATGCAGCCAAAACCCGCGGCGTGACCGGCGATCACATTCGGCCTCGCAACACCCCTTATACCTTTACTGCCTACTCATCGACGACGGGGAACCCGCCACGTGCGGTTCGAGTGCCCCGCGTAAGAGTAAAGGCGTATGAATACCGCACGCATCGTGGTTCTTGTCATTGCGCTCGGCGCCGGCGGCGTCGCCGCATATCTGGCGAGCAGCTATGACAACAGGCCGGCACCCGCGGCAGCACCCGTGGCTGCGCCGCTGCCCACTGTCGAGGTTCTCGTCGCAAAATCCGACATCGGCCTTGGCCAGACCGTCAAGCAGGAAGACCTGCAATGGCAGACCTGGCCAGCGTCTGCCGCGAGCGGCAGCTTTATCCGCCGCGAAGGCCGACCCGACGCCGTGACCCAGATTGCCGGCTCGATCGCGCGCACGCCGCTGATGCAGGGCGAGCCGATCCGCGAACAGAAGCTGGTGAAGGCCGACGGCTCGGGCTTCATGGCCGCGATCCTGCCTTCAGGCATGCGGGCGATCTCGACCGAAATTTCCGCGGAGACCGGCGCCGGCGGCTTCATCCTGCCGAACGACCGCGTCGACGTGCTCCTGACACGCCGCCTGAAGAATGCCGACGCCTCGACCGGGGCGAATGACGTCATCGTTTCCGAGGTCATCCTGGCCAATATCCGTGTGCTCGCGATCGACCAGGCACCGAAGGAAAAAGACGGCCAGACTTCCGTGGTCGGCAAGACCGTCACGCTCGAGCTCAGGCCCGACCAGGCTGCTGCGCTCGCAGCCGCGCGACAAGGCGGCACGCTGCAGCTCGCGCTGCGGAGCATCGTCGATGCCAACGCACCGGACGGCTCGTCCGAGGGCCCGGCGAACAAGCGTCCCGACGGCGTCAGCGTGATCCGCTACGGCGTTTCGACGCGGCAACAAACGTCACAGAAGTGATGGGGATACCCAAGATGAAGAATGGGGATGATCGGACCCGCCTGCGCATTCGGGGGAATGGCGCGCGCGCGTTCTGCACGGGGGCCATGCTGATGCTTGGCCTCGCCGCAGCACCGGCGATCGCGGCGGACGCACCGGTCGGCGACCAGACCCCGGTGCAGGCGCCTGATCTCGGCGTGTCGCCGGTCGCAACGATCGCCCCGGCCAGGACCCGCTTCCTTGCACTCGGCGTCGGCAAGTCGGTGGTGATCGACCTGCCGCGCGAGGTGAAGGACGTGCTGGTCGCCGATCCCAAGATCGCCAACGCCGTAATCCGCTCCGCACAGCGCGCCTACATCATCGGCGGCGCGGTCGGGCAGACCAACGTCGTGTTCTTTTCGGCCGACGGCCAGCAGGTCGCCTCCTACGATATCGCGGTGAAGCGCGACCTCAACGGCGTGCGCGCCGCGCTCCGGCAGTCGATGCCGAGCGTCCAGATCGAGGGCGTTGGTGACGGCGTCATGCTGACCGGCTCGGTGTCCAGCCCAGTCGAGGCTCAGCAGGCCGGCGACGTCGCCGCGAAACTGGTCGGAAACGCCGACAAGGTCGTCAACAACATCGTCGTGCGCGGCCGCGATCAGGTGATGCTGAAGGTCGTGGTCGCCGAAATGCGCCGCGACATCGTCAAGCAGATGGGCGTCGACCTCAGTGCCAGCCTGAACGCCGGCACCGCGATCGTGAACTTCAACAACTCCAACCCGTTCACCGCGAGTGGCGGGCCGCTGGTCAGCGGCAACGCGCTGAGCGCAGCGGCCGCCGCCAAGGGCCTGCCCACGGTCACCGCGACCATGCGCGCCATGGAAAGCGCCGGCGTCATCAAGACGCTCGCCGAGCCGAATCTGACCGCAATCTCCGGCGAGTCCGCGACCTTCATTGCAGGCGGCGAATTCCCGATTCCGGGAGGCTATGCCTGCGATCCCGTCACGCATGTCTGCACCACGCAGATCTCCTACAAGAAGTTCGGCATCTCCCTGAACTTCACGCCGGTGGTGCTGAGCGAGGGCCGCATCAGCCTGCGTGTGATGACCGAGGTCTCGGAGCTGTCGAATACCAACGCAATCACCGTCTCGCAGTCCATCTCCTCGAGCTCTACCAGCTCCGTCACGATTCCCTCGATCCAGACCCGCCGCGCCGAGACGACGCTCGAGATCCCGTCAGGCGGCTCGATGGCGATGGCGGGCCTGATCCAGCAACAGACCAAGCAGGCGATCAACGGCCTGCCCGGGGTCGACCAGATTCCGATCCTCGGCCAGCTGTTCCGCAGCCAGGACTACGTGAACAACGAAACCGAGCTGATGGTGATCGTGACGCCCTATGTCGTGCGCGCAGTCGCACAAAAGGAATTGTCGCGGCCCGATGACGGGTTTGCGCCGCCATCGGATGCGCATTCGGCGTTGCTCGGCCGCATGAACCGTCTCTACGGCATCGCGCGCCACATCGATCCCGTCACTGGTTACCAGGGCGATTTCGGCTTCATCATCGACTGAGACGAACGAAGCTTCAACACGAGGGGGATGAAGCGATGACGAGACTACCGGTCGATAGCCGCAAGAAGCTGTGCCTCGCGGTCATGCTGATGGGGCTCTCCGTGATGCTCGGTGCGTGCAACACGACCGAGGAGATCGTCACCCAGGCCGTGCCGACCGACTATCGCCAGCGCCATCCGATCGCCGTGCAGGAAGGCAAGCGTTCGATCGTGATCTTCGTCGGCCAGGCCCGCGGCGGCCTGTCGGAGGCGCAGCGCGCCGACGTCATGGGCATCGCGCGGGACTGGGCCCGTGAAGGCACCGGCGCCGTCGTGGTCGACGTGCCCGTCGACACCAAGAACGCCCGCGCTGCGGCTGCGACCTACCACGAAATCCGTTCGGTGCTGGCGGCCGGCGGCGTGCCTGCGCGCGGCATCGTGCAGCGCCCCTATCGCCCCGACGATCCCGGCCTGCTCCCGACCATCCGCCTGAGCTACTCGAAGATCGCCGCAGTCGCAGGTCCCTGCGGACTGTGGCCGGAGGATGTCGGGCCGTCGATCTTCGACCCTGGCTACAACGAGAACAAGCCGTACTTCAATCTCGGCTGCGCGACGCAGCGCAATCTCGCCGCGATGATCGACAACCCTGCCGATCTCGAGCAGCCGCGCGCCGAAACGCCTGCCTATACATCGCGGCGCGCGATCGCGTTCGACCGGTACCGCAAGGGTATGCCGACCTCGACGACCTATCCCGACGCCGACAAGGCCAAACTCAGCGACACGGGCAAATGACAATGAGCGGCCAATACGAAGACGACGCCGACGACCTGCAGCACCCCGACCAACACATTGCGCCGGTCCCGCGAGTCTCGGTGCAGGCGTTTTGCGAGACCGAGCAGACCTACGACGCGATCACCGCAGCCGGCCAGGACCGCCGGCTTGCGAAAGCCCATCTCACCGTCAAGGAGGGCGGCCTTGCGGCGGCGGTCGAGGCTTATGGCTCGATGCCGACGCCGAACGTGATCGTGATCGAATCCGACGGCACGCGCGACATCCTGGAAGGGCTCGACGATCTCGCCGGCGTCTGCGATCCCGGCACGCGCGTTGTCGTGATCGGCAATCCCAGCGACGAGGCGCCCTATCGCGAACTGGTGCGCCGCGGCGTCAACGACTACGTGATCGGACCGGTCGAGACCATCGACGTGGTGCGATCGATCTGCAGCCTGTTCTCGGCCTCGGAAGCCATCATCACGGGCCGCGTCATCGCGGTGGTCGGCGCCAAGGGCGGCGTCGGTGCATCCACGATCGCGCACAACGTCGCCTGGACCATCGCGCGCGATCTGGCGCTCGATTCGGTCGTGATCGATCTCGATCTCGCCTTCGGGACCGCGAGCCTCGACTACAACCAGGATCCGGTGCAGGGCATCGCCAACGCGGTGCTGACGCAGGAGCGCCCCGACACCGCGCTGATGGAGCGCCTGCTCGCCAAATGTACCGAGCGTCTCAGCCTGCTGGCAGCACCCGCCACCCTCGATCGCGTCTATGATTTCGGCGCCGAAGCCTTCGACGCCGTGTTCGATACGCTGCGCATGACCACGCCCTGCATCGTGCTCGACGTGCCCCATCAATGGTCGGGCTGGACGCGCCGCGCGCTGATTAACGCCGACGACATCGTGATCGTGGCCGAGCCGGATCTCGCCAATCTGCGCAACACCAAGAACATGCTGAGCGTGCTGAAGGCCGCGCGGCCCAACGATCGCCCGCCGCTCTACTGCCTCAACCAGGTCGGCATGCACAAGCGCGCGGAGATCGAGGTCAAGGCCTTTGCCAAGACCATGGAAAGCCAGCCGGTCGCGGTCATTCCCTTCGATTCGAAGCTGTTTTCGACGGCCGCCAATAACGGCCAGATGATCGCCGAGGTCTCCAAGAGCCACCGCACCGCCGAGACGTTCCAGAACCTCGCCAACCGGCTTGCCGGCCGCGGCGAGGTCAAGAAGCCGAGACAGTCATTGCTGGCGCCGCTGCTCAAGAAGCTGAAGGGCAGGCCGAAGCGCGAGTCAGCGCCACATCGCAAGGCGTCGTAGAGCCTGATCCGGACCCGAAGGGCCGCGTTAGCGCAAAGTGCGAAGCGGTTTTCCCTCGCGACAAACGCGAAACGCGTTTGCGCGGAGATCATGCTCGAACGATAAGTTCAGACGCGCTGCGGGCGGCGCTACTTCTCCGCCCGCTGCTGCTTCCTGGCGAGGAGCTGCCGCAGCGCGGTGACCTTGGCCTGGGCCTGGTCCGGCGGCAGATCGGCCTTCACGATACCCTCGGCCTCGGCCTGGCGGCCCTGCAGTCCAACCACGAGCGCCAGATTGGCCCGCACGCGCGCATCCTGCGGGGCGCGCTCGTGGGCACGACGCAGCGTCTCCTCCGCCTTCGGCAGATTGTTCTGGAGCACGTAGGACAGGCCGAGATTGGACAGCACCGATGGCTCATCCGGCACGATCTTCAAGGCACTGCCGTAATATTGCTGCGCTTCCTCGTTGCGGCCGAGCTGATCGAGCACCGCGCCTTGCGCCGACAGGATGTGCCAGTCGGGATCCTCCGGCGTATGTGCGCGGCTCAACACGTCGAAGGCTTGCTGGAAATTACCGTTGTCGGCGAGGGCGCGGCCATAAGCCGCAAGCAGCGGCTTGTTGCTCGAGTGGGTGAGCACGGCCTGCTCGAGCACGGCGACGGCCTGCGCATGCTGGCCGTTCTCGCGCAGCGCCTTGCCATATTGTAGCGCGATCTCGGGATCGCTTGGGGTCGCGCGGTAGCGCTCGCGCAAGCCATCGAGATCCGGCTTGGCCTCGCGGGCGGTTTCCGGCTTGGCGCCGAGCGCGCCGGTGATGTCCTCGAGTCCCGTGGTCTGGCAGCCGCAGAGTCCGAGCACGAGAAGCGCGGACAACAGCAATCGCGCCGGGGACGAAACAAGGGACGAACGCTGGGACATACTCTGATCTACCGTCGGCGACTGATCAGAGATGCTTTCCCGATTAACGCTAATTTCCCGTTAAGGAACGCGCACCTGCACGGCCTAATTGTTCGAGCATGATCTCCGCGCAAACGCGTTTCGCGTTTTGTCGCGAGGGAAAGCCGCTTCGCACTTTGCGCTACGCGGCCCATCGGGCCTAAATCACGCGCTAATCGATGAATTCGGCGCCGAATTCGCAGCCGATGCGCCAGCGGAGCTGGCACTGGCGGGAATAGTCCGGCGCGAAAATGATGGTGAAGTGCGGCGGCACCTCTAGAAACTCCGCCACAACTTTCACACCGCCATCGGAAATATCCGTGATCGTGCAATCCCTCGGCAGCGACCCCGCGCCAAAATGAATCTTGGCAAGCCGACTGCACACCCGACGTTCGCTTCTCCGGCGATTTGCAAGCATCTCGATTTTCACTTGTTAGATCACGGCCCATCCCGCGTCCTAGGAGTACCGAACATTCGTTGGGATGTGCTGAGCGGATCGGCTCGCATTCGAGGCTTACTGTCCCGGTCCCGTTTACGCCTCGTTAGGACCTTGGCTCTGCTCCCTTGATTTGCCGCGCCGCCTGCGGCCCGCAAGCTCCGCACCCCCCTGCATTAGACCAAGCTAAAGTTCGTCCGACCATTCCGAGGTACTCACCACTGCCAATTGCCCGTCCGGTGGAAAGGCTATCACTTTTAGGTAATTGCCCGGGTAGTCGCACCGAGGCGCTACCAGATCCGAGGAGCGGGAGTTGCTCGTAGAGAACGGGAAGTTGGAGCCTCGTTTGATCCGCTCCGAGGGGGTCTCGTGCGCGCAACGGCCTGGAGCCCAGCCTGGAGCCCAAGACACACTGGGCAACGACACGCTGGGCCAAAACACGCTGGGCCAAGTCATCGGTCGGATCGCCAGGCAATCCCCGGAGCAGCCAGCGATCGTCTCCGGCGCCTTTGCGCCTCTGACGTACCACGATCTTCAGCGCCAGTTGGACGATGTCCGCCGGCAGCTGCGTCTGGCAGGGTTCGATTGCAGCGCCCGTATCGGGGTGCTCATGCCGAACGGCCCGCAGGCGATTCTCGCCATCGTAGCAGCGGCATGCTGCTGCATCGCTGTGCCTCTTGATCCGCGGCTTTCTCCGACCGAGATCGATCAGCGCCTCGACATGCTGCGCCTGGACGCTCTTCTCGTAGCTCAAGGCAGTAGCTCTGAGGCCCGCAAGACCGCTGAGCGGAGAAGGATCGTCGTCATCGAAGCCGCCCCGGCCGGACACGACGAGCTTGGATTCACGATCGCCGTGCAGGTGTCCGCCGCTCCAGCGATCGACGCTGAGCCTGATCCGAGCTCACCGGCCTTCATCCTGCAGACATCGGGTACGACGGCGCAGCCGAAGCTCATTCCATTCAGCCACAGCAATATGCTGGCGGCGGCCGCACGGCTTCAGGCCTGGTTCGACCTCACGTCAAGGGACCGTTGCTTGAGCGTGTCGCCCCCCTACTATTCTCATGGGCTCAAAGTGACGGTCTTCACGCCGCTGCTGACGGGCGGCAGCATTGCTGTCCCTGCGAACGGTGCCATCGTCGCGCTCGACGAGTGGTTCGATGTCTTGCGGCCGACCTGGTATTCGGCCGGCCCCACGCTCCATGCTGCCGTGCTGGACAAGGCCAAAAGTCCTCGGGAAGCCGAGGCGGCGCACACCTTGCGGTTCGTCGTATCGGGTGGCGCGCCGCTTCCGAAGGAGGTACATGACGGCCTGCAGCGCATTTTGGGTGTCCCGGTGCTGGAGCATTACGGCTCCAGTGAAGCCGCGCAGATCGCCGCCAACCTGCCGCCGCCCGGCCCGAACAGGCCAGGGACATGTGGGCAACCTTGGCCGGATACCGTCGCCATCGTTGGTGACGATGGACATCCGCTCCCACTTGGTGCGCGAGGCGAGATCTTGGTGCGCGGCCCCACCGTGATATCCGGCTATCTCGATGCGCCCGATCTCAATCAAGCGTCCTTCGTGGGTGGATGGTTTCGCACCGGCGATATCGGCAGCCTCGACGGAGACGGCTTTCTGTCCGTGCACGGGCGCTTGAGCGAACTGATCAACCGTGGCGGCGAGAAGATCGCGCCGGCCGAGATCGAATCCGTGCTACTCCGCCATCCGGCGGTAGCCGAGGCCGCCGCTTTCGCGATCCGCCATCCACGCCTTGGCGAGGATGTCGCAGCCGCCATTGTTGCCCATCCTCATGCGCAGACGACGACGGCCGAGCTCCGCCAGTTCCTGCAACGCGAGTTGGCCTCGTTCAAGATTCCACGACGCATTCTGATCCTCGACCAACTGCCAAAGGGGACGACGGGAAAGGTCCAGCGGCGACGACTTCGCGAGTCGATCGACACGCGCTCGGACCATGAGGGGACGACGCCCGAGCCCGATGTGAACAGGAGGCCATTGGATCTGGAAGCCGAACTGCTGAGCCTATGGCGGAGGCTGCTCAAGTCCGAAGCGCTGACGGTCGACGATGATTTTTTTGCCAGCGGTGGCGACTCCCTCCTGGCGATGGACATGCTCATTGAGGTCGAGCGGATCATTGGCCAACCCGTACCGGAAACGATCCTGTTCGGGGCAGAGACCATCCGGCAATTTGCTCCCAAAATCGCCGTGCAGGCGGGCACGCCGCCGACGCCCTTGCTGCAGTTTCATGCCCGCGATGATCGGCCCTCCCTGTTCTTCTTCAATGGGGACCTCGTCAGCGGCCACGCCTGTGTGCGGCGGATGGTCGAGCTTTTCGGGCCCGATTCCCCGATCACCTCCATCAATCCTCATGGTCTTCGTGGCGAGCCAATTCCGCCGTCGATCGAGACGATGGCGGCCGACCGACTGACGCTGATCCTGGAAAGGCAGGCGAGCGGCCCGTTCCTCCTGGGCGGCAAATGCAACGGCGCCATGGTCGCATTCGAAACGGCTCGTCTGTTGATGGCAGCCGGCCACAGGGTTGAGATGGTTGTGATGGTCGACCCGCCAACCATCAGTGCCCGTGCAGCACCGCAGGCGATCCTCGCGCCGATGAGGCGCTTGGCTTGGCCTTATCTTCTGCGCTGGACGTTTGAACTGATGGCCCGGCTGGAGCGATCCTGCACGGCCTCGACCAGCGGCGATGTTGCCAGGTGGCCAATGCAGGTGTTCGAGACGATCGGCAAGCTGTATCGCGGCTTGTCCAATTCCAAGCTGAACAGCGAGATTCCGCCGGCGCTATGGGATGCTTATTCGATCGCCATGGCGCGATATCGTCCGGCGCCGCTCGAGGTGCCCGTGACCTTTTGCGCCGCTGACCACGACGGTCGGGCGTGGCGGCGCATCAGTTCGCAGCTCGAAGTGATCCGGTTGCCCGGAGGGCATCGTGACTGCCTCATCACTGGCGCAGCACCGCTGGTTGATCATCTTCGGCAAAGGATTGACGTTCTGGCTGACGATGCGCCTCCGGCGTTGAACCGCACCCATCCGGGGACGCCTGGCCCGATTGCCGCGTGAGATGGCGTGCGGGCACCTGGCTTCGCGACTGCGGCTGCAGCAGAATGTTCCCGTAATGTTCTTGCGCTTCGCGCTCCGGTCCGCTACCCTCGATTGCAACAGGGGGTAGCATGGTCCAACGCGTTTCCACCGTCGCCTTTGAGGGCATCGAGGCCCGCTCGGTGGACGTGCAGGTGCAGGTCGCGCCGGGCCTGCCCGCCTTCGCCATTGTCGGCCTTCCGGACAAGGCGGTGTCGGAGGCGCGCGAGCGGGTGCGTTCGGCGCTGATCGCCTCAGGGCTGGCGCTGCCGGCGCGGCGGATCATCGTCAATCTGGCGCCGGCCGATCTGCCCAAGGAAGGCAGCCATTACGACCTGCCGATCGCGCTGGGGTTGATGGCGGCGATCGGCGCCATCCCGCCGGATGCCCTCACCGGCTTCACGGTTCTCGGTGAGCTCGGCCTCGACGGCTCGATCGCGCCGGTCGCCGGCGTGCTGCCGGCCGCGATCGGCGCCAATGCCCGCGAAGAGGGCCTGATCTGTCCGGCGGCCTGCGGCTCGGAGGCCGCCTGGGCGAGCCCGGACATCCAGATCATCGCCGCCAGCTCGCTGATCCAGATCGCCAACCACTTCAAGGGCACGCAGGTGCTGTCGCGGCCCTCGCCGAAGGTGCATGAGGCGGCCGCCTCCCCGCTCGATCTGCGCGACATCAAGGGCCAGGAGAGCGCCAAGCGCGCGCTGGAGATTGCCGCGGCCGGCGGACATCATCTGCTGATGATCGGCGCACCGGGCGCCGGCAAATCGATGCTGGCCGCGCGCCTGCCCTCGATCCTGCCGCCGCTGTCGCCGGGAGAGCTTCTGGAAGTCTCGATGATCGCCTCCGTCGCCGGCGAGATCGAAGGCGGCGCTCTGACCTCGCGGCGACCGTTCCGCTCGCCGCATCATTCCGCCAGCATGGCCGCGCTGACCGGCGGCGGCATGCGGGCAAAACCCGGCGAGATCTCGCTCGCGCATCAGGGCGTGCTGTTTCTCGACGAGCTTCCGGAGTTCGATCCGCGCGTGCTGGATTCGCTGCGCCAGCCGTTGGAAAACGGCGAGGTCTCGGTGTCGCGAGCCAATCACCGCGTCACCTACCCTGCCCGCTTCATGCTGGTCGCGGCAATGAATCCGTGCCGCTGCGGCAACGCGTTCGAGCCCGGCTATGCCTGCAAGCGCGGCCGCATCGACCGCTGCACGGCAGACTACCAGGCCCGCATCTCAGGTCCCCTGATGGATCGCATCGATCTGCGTATCGAGGTGCCTGCTGTGACTGCGGCCGACCTGATCCTGCCGCCGCCAGCGGAAGGGTCAGTCGAAGTCGCCGCGCGCGTCGCCGCGGCCCGTGACATTCAGCGCGCGCGTTATCAGGCCGCGGGATTGCCGAACGTCCGCACCAATGCCGAGGCACCGGCCTCGGTGCTGGAAGAGATCGCAAAGCCCGATGCGCAGGGCCAAAAACTGCTGCGCGATGCCGCCGAGACCATGCGGCTGTCGGCGCGCGGCTATCACCGCGTGCTGCGGGTGGCGCGCACGCTGGCCGATCTCGACAACGCCGAGAGAATCGGCCGGCTGCATCTCGCCGAAGCCCTCTCCTACCGCGCACTCGCGGAGGATGTACGCCAGCCGGCGTGGCGCGCATCCGTATCAACCCGGCGGTAACGAGTTTCCTTTACGCTCTGCAAACCATAAGGCCCACGCGTTCATCTCGGCCGCTTCGCTGGGCCATATGCGAGTCCTTGGGCGAGTAGAGTGTCATGTTGCGTTGCAAGATCCTGGCTTCGGTTGTTCCCTTGATGGCAGCGGCGGTGCTGGCACGCGGCGGGCCTGGATCGGCATCGCATCCCTGCATCGCCTTCGGCGAGACCCCGGTCGAGCTCGCATCGGTTCCCTGGACCGCCGGCCTGCACGTTGCCTTCACAGACGATCCCAACCGCGCCACTGTCCGCGTGCAGATCACCGAGGCGGCGGAGGCTGCGGATTTCGTCCTGGTCGACGACACTCCGACCTCGGAATCGGACGCCTGCCAATCCAGCGCGGCAACGCGCCTCGTCGCGATCGCCGCGCATCCGAGCAGCGATGCCCCGGTGATCTACCTCTCCAGCGAGGGTCCGGCGGACTATCGCATCTATGTACGGTCGAAGACCTTCTCGGCTCGCGATGCCGCCGCGCTGATCGTCGGCGCTGCCGGTGCGCCCCGCCATCTTCAGGCCGCCTCGCTCTGAGGCGTTAACGTCTCATCAACCTTGTTTCGAGCCGGCCACAAAACCTCAAACTGTTCGCAAGGTCGGACGACACATCGTCACCGAGGGCGGGCAAAACAATTTCAGGCGGAGTTGAGGATCTTTGGCGATGGGTCGGTCGTTCCGGATCAAAGTGCGCATGCGCCGCTTCAGGCGCCGTTATCCGAGGATCGCCTTCGCGATCCGCTCCTTCATGATCTTCTCGGCGACGTTCGGCGGCGCCTACGGCTTCATCACCGGCAGCCGGGCCGAGAAGTCCGGCTACGATCCCAACGCCTTTGCGATCGGCGCGAGCTTCCTGTTCGCCCTCGCCTGCCTTGGCCTTGCCACGCTCAGCATGCGGCTGCGCTTCGTCAACAAGCGGCTGCGCACGCTCGCGACGCATAACGAGGCGCTGGTCGATCGCAACTGGGAGCTCAAGGAAGCCGAAGAGCGCGCGCGCAGCATGTTTGAATCGCAAGGCGATCTGATCGTGCTGCGTGACCACCACGGACGCATCACCTTTGCCAACGACGCCTATTGCGAGCTTGCCGGGCGGGCGCGCAGCGCACTTGTCGGCACGCGCTTTAATTTCGACGTGCTGGAGCAGGGCGACAGCGCGCTCGAAAGCAGCGGCACGCGCATGCACGACCAGAGGATCGCGACCCCAATCGGCGCGCGCTGGATCGCCTGGCGCGAGGGCTTCGTGCGACTGGACGCCGGCCAGCCGGCCGAGCTTCAGAGCGTCGGCCGCGACGTCACCGACCGCACCGAGAGCGAACGCGCGCTCTCGGAGGCCCGCGACCAGGCCGACGCGGCCAATCGCGCCAAGTCGCGCTTCCTCGCAATGGCGAGCCACGAGATCCGTACTCCGCTCAACGGCATCATCGGCATGAGCAGCCTGTTGCTCGACACCACGCTGACGCCGGAGCAGACGACCTATGCGCGGGCGGTAAAAACCTCGGGCGAGGCGCTGACCGCGTTGATCGAGGAGCTGCTCGATTATTCCAAGATCGAAGCCGGCAAGCTCGATCTCGAGCAGCGTCCCTTCGCGCTGTCGACCTTGATCGAGGAGATCACCGAGCTGCTCGCGCCGCGCGCGCAGGCAAAAAACCTCGAGATCGCGGCCTATGTCGACGAACGCCTCCCGCTCGACGTGGTCGGCGATGCCGCGCGGCTGCGCCAGGTGCTGCTCAATCTCGCAGGCAATGCCATCAAGTTCACCACGCATGGCGGCGTCGCGCTGATCGTCCAGCCCGGCCTGTGGCCGAACGAGATCAGCTTTCTGGTGCGCGACACCGGCATCGGGATTGCGCCTGAGGCGCAGTCGCGCATCTTCCGCGAATTCGAGCAGGCCGACGAGCGCGTCGCGCGCACCTATGGCGGCACCGGCCTTGGCCTTGCGATCAGCGAGCGCATCGTCAAGCGCATGGGCGGCCGGATCACGCTGGAGAGCGAGCCGGGCAGGGGCTCGACATTCGAGGTCTCGATTCCGCTCGCGGCGGCCCAAGCCAGCACGGGACAAACCACGTTTGCAAGTCCCGACCTTATCGGAAAATCGATCCTGCTGATCGCCGGCTCCGGCATCGAGGCTTCGCTGATCGCACAGCGGCTGGAGCGCTGGGGCGGCCAGACCTGCACGGTCTCGGACGTAGACGTCGCGCTGGCATTGCTGCCGGAGCGCTCCTGGCATGCCGTGCTGATCGATCGCGCGCTCGGTCCGGAAGTGGCGGCGCAGCTTGGCGATGCGGCGCGTAGCCATGCCGTGCAGCGGCTGGTGCTGCTCACGCCCGCCACGCGGCACGAACCCTTATCGCCGGCCTTCACGGGTTATCTGGTGAAGCCGCTGCGCGCCGCCTCGCTCGCCGCGCGCCTGTCGCTGACGCCGGAAGTTGCCTCGCCCGAGCTCGCGCCGGAGCCACCCGCCGAGGCGTCGGTCGCGCCCTCCGCTGTCACCAGAGGCTTGTCGATCCTGGTCGCGGAGGACAATGAGATCAACGCGCTGTTGATGCGATCGCTGCTGACGCGGCTTGGGCATCGCGTCGTGATCGCAACCCATGGCGGAGCAGCGCTGGAATCCTGGCTGGCGGCGAAATCCGCGGGCACGCCGTACGATCTCGTGCTGATGGATATCCAGATGCCGCAGCTCGACGGCATCGAAGCCGCCATGCGCATCCGCAACCACGAAGCAGGCGAGGGCGGCCGCCGCACGCCGATCCTGGCGCTGACCGCGAACACGCTGGTGGAAGATCGCTACGCCTGTTTCGAAGCGGGCATGGACGGATTCTTGATCAAGCCGCTCGACCGCGAGAAGCTGGAAGAGGCGCTGGCGGGCCTCGCAGCGTCACGGCACCTGGCGGTGTAACCACGATCGAAGCGGCCGTAGGGTGGGCAAAGGCGCGCTTGCGCCGTGCCCACCATCTCTCCACAAATGCAACCGAAGTGGTGGGCACGGCGCGCGAAGGGCGCGCCTTTGCCCACCCTACGACAGCGGTCATCGGTGCGGGCCTTGCGCAGACGCGGCAAACCTCACTCGCCGATCTGGTCGACCTGCTTGAAATGGTCGCCCTCGACCACGTTGACGAAAATGACGGCCGATTTGTTGTCGCCCTTCTCGGTCCACTGCACCGGCCTTGCATAGGCGATGCCCTGGAAGGTCAAGTTTCGCAGCGCCGCCACGACATCGGCACGCGTTGGCAGGCCTTCCTTCGTCTTGGCGGCATCAGCGATCGCGGCCATCAACACCCGCGCTGAATCATAGGAGCTCGCGGCATAATTGTTGATGGGGCCGTACTTCGCCGTGTACTTGGCGCCGAACTCGGATGAGCCGGGCACGGTGCCGATGGCGGGCGCGGCGGAGAGGATGCGAACGCCTTCGGCCGTCGTCGCCGCGCCGTTGGCGGCCTGGATGAAGGCCTTCGTGTCCCAGCATCCGTCGCCGCAGCTGAACAGCTGGGTCAGGCCCTGCGCGCGCATCTCCTTGAGGATCAGCGCGCCTTCGCGAATGCCGGCAAAGAACAGCACGTCGAAATCCTTCGGCCACGATTTGACGAAATCGGCGAAATCCTTGTCGCCGACCTTGACCGATTTGCGCGCGACCACGGTACCGCCGGCGCCAAAGCCCGCAACGAACTGGTCGGCGAGGCCAACGCCGTAGGACGTTCCGTCGTCGACTACGAGCGCGCGCTTCTTGCCCAGCTTCGCCATCAGATATCGTGCAAGCCCCGGCCCCTTGCGGTCGTCGCGGTTGGTCAGGCGGAAGATGGTGGCAAAGCCGCTCTCCGTCACTTTCGGGTTCGACGCCATCGGCGTGATCACCGCAAGCGAGCAGTCCGCATAGATCTGACCGGTGGCGATGGCGACGCCGCTGTTGACGTGGCCGACCACGCCCAACACGGTCGGATCATCGCAAAACGCCTTGGCGACGGCCTTTCCGGTCTCGGGGTCGGCCTTGTCGTCGATCGCCGTCGCAACGATTTTGGCGCCGGCGACGCCGCCCGCCGCGTTGCGCTCGTCGACTGCAAGGTCCGCCGCCTGTTTCATCTCGACACCGAAACCGGCCGAGGTCGTGGTCAAGGGACCGCCGATGCCGATCTTGACGTCCCTGCCGGCCAGTTGCGCGGTGGAGGGGTCCGTCGCGGCAAGAGCGAGAACGGACACGAGCAGGGGGAGAGGGCCGCGACGACAGGTCATGGTAACCTCCAAAAATCGTTTTGCAGGTGACAGGCTGTCACGCGCTCCGGCACCAGTCAACAATCGATAGATGGTTACGGCTTTTCCCTTGCGCAGGCCGTCGAAAACGCCTGAGATGAAGCGGCTTCATCACGGGGCAGGCCGGCCCGGCTCGCGGCGGCGAGCTTCCTTGTGCAGTTTGATGGTTACACATGAGCACCATCCCGCGGACCAAAACCGTGCTCCCACCCTCGCGCGCCGGCAGCCTCGATCTCGTCGGCGGCGAACTGGCGTGGGATTTCACCAACACGTCGTCGGCGCGCGGCTCTGCCGCGCACCAGGAGCACCTGAGGGATTTCGACACGCTGATGCAGTGGGTCGAGCATGCCCGCGTCATGCCGCCCTCCGATTGCGCCTACATCCGTGCGCAGCTGTCAGGCCATCCGCGCCGGGCGCGCCACGCCTTCGCGCGCGCGATCGAGCTGCGCGAGCTGATCTGGACGATCGGCACCGCGCTCGCCGAGCAGCGGCCGGTCCCGGCGAGGTCGCTCGACCTTTTGTCAGGCGCGCACGCGGAATACCTGCGCCACGCCGAGATGAGGATGCGCCTCGGCAGCTATATCTGGGTGTTTGATCCGCGCCGCGACATCGAAGCTGCGATCCTCGGCCCCATCGCGCTGTCCGCCTTGACGCTTCTGATGGAGAAGGACCTCTTGCGCACCAGGCGCTGCGCCGGCCAGGAATGCGGTTGGCTGTTCTTCGACACCACCAAGAACAACCGCCGCCGCTGGTGCGAAATGCGCGTCTGCGGCAACCGCGCCAAGGTCCGGGCCGCCCGCGACAGACAGAGACGGACGCGAAAGAGCTGAACGCCATTTGGCGGTGTAGCCACAAAAGACGCAGCCGTAGGGTGGGCAAAGGCGCACTTGCGCCGTGCCCACCATCTCTCCACGCATCCAACAGAAGTGGTGGGCACGGCGCGCGAAGTGCGCGCCTTTGCCCACCCTACAAAGCGACGGCTACAGCCTTCGCAGCGCCACGCTTTCCACCACGTGGTCGGCGCCCTTCTTCAGGATCAGCGTCGCGCGGGGGCGGGTGGGCAGAATGTTGTCCTCGAGATTTGCGAGGTTGGTGCGCTCCCAGATCGCGGTCGCGGTCGCGGTGGCTTCCTCGTCCGACAGCGGCGCATAGCGGTGGAAGTAGGACCTGGGATCGGTGAACGCGGTGTCCCTGAGCGCCAGGAAGCGCTTCACATACCACTGCCGCAGCGCCTCTTCGTCAGCGTCGATATAAACCGAGAAGTCGAAGAAGTCGGAGACGACAGGCACGGCCTTGCCGTCGCGCGGCAGCTTGCCGGTCTGCAGCACGTTGACGCCTTCGACGATCAGGATGTCAGGCTGGTCGATCTCGACCCACTGGTTCGGCACGATGTCGTAGGTCAGATGCGAATAGACCGGCGCGCGTACGGGATGGCGGCCGGACTTGACGTCGGAGAGGAAGCTGAGCAGCAGCGGCAGATCGTAGCTCTCCGGAAAACCTTTTTTCTGTACCAGGTTCTGCCGCTCCAGCACGGCAAGTGGATAGAGAAAACCGTCAGTGGTGATCAGGTCGACCTTGGGCCGCGGTGACCAGCGCGCGAGCAGGGCCTGGAGCACGCGGGCGGTGGTGGACTTTCCGACCGCGACCGAACCCGCGACGCCGATGATGTAGGGCACCTTGCGATCACGGATGCCGAGGAACTGACGCTGGGAATAGTAGAGGCGCTGCATGGCATCGACGTAGATCGACAGCAGGCGCGACAGCGGCAGGTAGATGTCCTCGACTTCCTGAAGGTCGAGGCGATCGTGCATCGAACGCAGGCGATCGAACTCGCCCGGCTCCAGCGTCATCGGCGTATCGTTTCGCAGCTCTGCCCACTGCTCGCGCGTGTAGACGCGGTAGGGATTATAGATCTGCTCGGGTGCGCGGATATCCATGACGCCGCCTTTCCGTTGCGACTCTAGCTCTTTCTTTTGAGCATGATCTTTTCGGAAAACCGCTTCGCACTTTGCGCTAACGCGGCCCTTCGGGTCCGGATCATGCTCTAGTCGCTCTTGCGCGACGCTTTCTCTTCCAACCCTGACATCGAGGTGCGCTTGTCCAGCGCCGCCTCGACCTCTTCCAGCTTTACGCCACGGGCCTTGAGCAGCACAAGGAAGTGGTAGAGCAGGTCGGCGCTTTCAGCGATCAGATGCGCGCGATTGTTTTCGACTGCTGCGATTACGGTTTCGACTGCTTCCTCGCCGAACTTTTTCGCGCAATGTTCCGCGCCTTTGTCCAGGAGCTTGCGGGTATAGGACACCTCGCCACCGGCCGCAGCGCGGGCATCGATGGTTGCGGCCAGATCGTGGATCGTGAAACGCGACATACGAAATACTCAGAAACACACACGCCAGCCTCACAGGCCGGTCCAAGCCTGCCTGTGTAGCATTTTTACGAAGGGGAGTCGTCAGGCATCCAGCCGCATGGGCAGGCCGCGACGGGCCATGTGGTCCTTGGCCTCGCGGATGGTAAATTCCCCGAAGTGGAAGATCGACGCCGCCAGCACCGCGGTGGCATGGCCGTCGCGGATGCCGTCGACGAGATGATCGAGATTGCCGACGCCGCCCGAGGCGATCACGGGAACGGGAACGCTGTCGGCGATCGCCCGGGTCAGCGGGATGTCAAAGCCCTGCCTGGTGCCGTCCCGGTCCATCGAGGTGAGCAAGATTTCACCAGCACCCAGCGACACCACCTCCTGGGCATATTCGATGGCGTCGATGCCGGTCGAGTTGCGCCCGCCATGGGTAAAAATCTCCCAGCGGTCGGAGCCGCCGGGGCGCTTGACGCGCTTGGCGTCGATCGCGACCACCACGCATTGCCCGCCGAACTTTTCGGCGGCTTCCTTGACGAACTCGCGCCGCGACACCGCAGCGCTGTTGATCGAGACCTTGTCGGCGCCCGAGCGCAGCAGCGTCTTGATATCATCAACCTTGCGTACCCCGCCGCCGACGGTGACCGGCATGAAGCAGGCTTCCGCGGTGCGCCGGACCACATCCAGCATGATGCCGCGGTTCTCATGGGTCGCCGTGATATCGAGAAAGCAGAGCTCGTCGGCACCGGCGGCGTCATAGGCGATCGCCGCCTCGACGGGATCGCCGGCATCGCGCAGGTCGACGAAATTGACGCCCTTGACGACCCGGCCGTCCTTGACGTCGAGGCAAGGGATCACGCGCACCTTGAACATGTCTCGTCTCCTAGAGCATGATCCGGAAAAGTGTGTAGCGGTTTTCCGAAAAGATCATGCTCAAGCAATACCCGAAAGCGCGATGACGTTTCATCCCAATCTCATCGCGCTTTCAGCGCGCGCGTTGCGGATCAGGGTGAGGGCGCTGGCCGGATCGAGCCGGCCGTCATAGAGCGCACGGCCGGCGATCGCACCCGCAAGCTTTTTCGCCCGCGGCGTCAGCATGGCCTTCACATCTTCGATCGAGGCGAGGCCGCCGGAGGCGATCACAGGGATGGAGATCGCGTCAGCAAGAGCGATGGTCGCGTCGAGATTGAGGCCCTTGAGCAGGCCGTCGCGTGCGATGTCGGTGAAGATGATGGCAGCAACGCCGGCATCCTCGAAACGCTGCGCGATTTCCAGCACCGTCACCTGCGAGGTCTCGGCCCAGCCTTCGACGGCGACCTTGCCATCGCGGGCATCGAGTCCCACCGCGACGCGGCCTGGAAATTTCCTCGCCGCGCTCTTCACTAGCTCCGGATCGCGCACCGCGGCCGTGCCGATGATGACGCGGGTGATGCCCTTGTCGAGCCAGGCTTCGACGGTCGCAAGATCACGAATGCCGCCGCCGAGCTGCACGGGGATATTGATCGTCTTCAGCATGGCTTCCACGGCGTGCGCGTTCACCGGCTTGCCGGCAAAGGCGCCGTCGAGATCGACGACGTGGAGATATTCGAATCCCTGCGCGGCAAAGCTCTGCGCCTGCGCCGCGGGATCGAGGTTGAACACGGTGGCGCGCGCCATGTCGCCTTGCTCGAGGCGCACGCACTGGCCGTTCTTCAGATCGATGGCGGGGAAGAGGATCACGGCTTCCATCTCAAAAAGTTCGAGATCAGGGCGAGGCCGAAGCGCTGGCTTTTCTCGGGGTGAAACTGGGTGCCGATCGCGGTGTCCTTGGCCACGATCGCCGTGACCGGCCCGCCATAGTCGGCGCGCGCGAGCACGTCCGCCTCGTTGGCAGCATTGAGGTGGTAGGAGTGCACGAAATAGGCGTGCTGGCCCTTCGGCCCCAGCGGCAGCTTTTCCAGCACGGGGTGCTCGCGCAGGACGTCGAGCGTGTTCCAGCCCATGTGCGGGATCTTCAGGCTCTCGTCCCGCGGCGTGATCTTCTCGACATCGCCGGCGATCCAGTTCAGGCCTTCGGTGATGACGTGCTCCTTGCCGCGGCTCGCGAACAGCTGCATGCCCACGCAGATGCCGAACATCGGCCGCGCCTTCACCCGCACCGCTTCGGTGATCGCCTCGACCATGCCGTTGACGGCATCGAGCCCGCGCCGGCAATCGGCGAAGGCGCCGACGCCGGGCAGCACGAGGCGATCGGCGCCGTAGGCCTGATCCGGATCGCTCGTCACGAAGACCTTCTGCCCGTCCTTCATGCTGCGCGCGGCGCGCTCGAAGGCTTTTGCGGCAGAATGCAGATTGCCGGAACCGTAATCGATGATGGCGACGCTCATCGCGACCCTCCCGGTTCTGGAAACAATCCAATGATGCCACCGGACGGAAGCGGCGGCGGGTTTGAGAACGGCTGGCCCGGGACGCTCCGGGTCGGCGGCGGACCGCCGCGGTCGACGGCCCATTGATCGTTGACGATGCCGCGCTGCTTCTGGCTCCAGCGCTCGAAGAAGCGACGCTCGGCGGTGTCCTGATCGTCAGCGATGACGACATCGAGCTGACGCCAATTGCCGCGCGACAGTGTCCAACGGCGCAGGCTCGACGCCTCGAGGCCCATCAGGAGGGCCAGGATGATATCGGCAAAGAAGATCGACGAGCGGCCGACCCCGAGGCTCGAAAGCCCAGCCTGGAACGCCGCGAAGAAGATCACCCAGCCGAGCAGCGCCAGCCACAGCCGGTGCCACAACAGCCAGAACGGGCCGAAGATCATCGCCCAGACGTGAAAGCCGTCGCGCACGAAGACGAAGTTGTCCGTCGCGCGCAGGTCCGCGCCGCTGGGGCCGGGAGCATGAACTGTGTAGGCAGGCATGTCGGATGCCCCGTTTCTCAGAGATATTTGATACCGCCGGCGGCGCCCATCGCCGCAAGACGGAGATGTCAGCCGCCAAGCGAGCCCTTGGTGGAGGGCACTTCGCCCGCCGCCCGCGGATCGATCGCCACGGCGGTGCGCAGCGCACGCGCCAGACCCTTGAAGCAGGATTCGGCGATATGGTGGCTGTTCTCGCCATATAGGGTCTCGACGTGGAGAGTCACGCCGGCGTTCATGGCGAAGGCGTTGAACCACTCGCGCACCAGCTCGGTGTCGAACTCGCCGATCTTGTCGCGAGGGAAGTCAGCCTTGAACACCAGGACCGGGCGGCCCGAGATGTCGATCACGACGCGCGACAGCGTCTCGTCCATGGGCATGTGGACGCTGGCATAGCGGGTGATGCCCGCCATGTTGCCGAGCGCCTGCTTGACGGCTTGGCCGAGTGCGATGCCGGTGTCTTCGGTCGTATGGTGATAATCAATGTGCAGGTCGCCCACTGCCTTGACCGTGAGGTCGATGCGGGAATGGCGGGCGAGGAGATCGAGCATATGGTCGAAAAAGCCGATGCCGGTCGCGATGTCAGACACGCCGGATCCATCGAGGTTCACGGATACCTCGATGTCGGTCTCCTTGGTCTTGCGCTTGATCGTCGCTGTGCGCATCAAAACTAGCTTTCATCCTAGCTCGGGGCCGAAAACGCGGTCTTTTAACAGCCAAATGACGCCTTCGCTACTGCGGGAAGGCCAGGGCGGGGCTCTACTTCTGCCCATGGTGAGCGGATTTGGTCCAAATGGCGCCCGTTGTGCCCGCAGGCCCGACCCCCTAAATCAGGACCGACAATGAGGTATTTCATGCAGGATTCCCAGAACAGCCTGCCGGTCTGGCACGGCACCACGATTTTGACGGTCCGCAAGGGCGGTAAAGTGGTGGTCGGCGGCGACGGCCAGGTCTCGATCGGCCAGACCGTGATCAAGGCCAACGCCAAGAAGGTCCGCAAGCTCGGGAAGGGCGACGTCATCGGGGGCTTTGCGGGGGCCACGGCCGACGCCTTCACCCTGTTCGAGCGGCTGGAGAGCAAGCTCGAGCAATATCCGGGGCAGCTGACCCGGGCCGCAGTCGAGCTTGCCAAGGACTGGCGCACCGACCGGTACCTGCGGCGGCTCGAGGCCATGATGATCGTGGCCGACAAGGACGTCTCCCTGGTCCTGACCGGGACCGGCGACGTGCTGGAGCCCGAGGCCGGCGTGATGGCGATCGGCTCGGGCGGCAACTACGCGCTGGCGGCGGCCCGCGCCCTGCTCGACACCGATAAGGACGCCGAGACCATCGTCCGCCGCTCGCTCGACATCGCCGCCGACATCTGCGTTTACACCAACCGCAACGTGACGATCGAAAGCCTGTCGAGCGGCTAGAGGATCCATCCGTGGACGAACAACGCGGCTCCGGGCTCGGTCTAACCTCTCCCGCTTGCGGGAGAGGTCGGCGCGTAGCGCCGGGTGAGGGCTCTTTCCTCTTGGGGGTTCTCGCTAGCGGAGACACCCTCTCCCCAACCCTCTCCCGCAAGCGGGAGAGGGAGTGCACCGTCGCTTGGGCATGACGCTCGCGCCCGCCAAGAGCACCAGGACGGCGATCCCGCCAATCTACTGGATTGGCCTCGCGCTGTTGCTGCTCGCGCTGCAAGCCTCGATCCTGTTTGCGATGGGCCGGGTGCCGATCTGCACCTGCGGCTATGTCAAGCTCTGGCACGGCGTGGTGAACAGCTCGGAGAATTCCCAGCACATCGCCGACTGGTACAGCTTCTCCCACATCCTCCATGGCTTCCTGTTCTACGGATTGACCTGGCTGCTGTTCGCCCGCCTGCCGTTCCTGCAGCTGTCCTGGCCAGCACGTCTGATCATCGCCATGCTGATCGAAGGCACCTGGGAGATCGTCGAGAACTCGCCCTTCATCATCGAGCGCTATCGCGCCGGCACGATCTCGCTGGATTATTACGGCGACAGCATCGTCAATTCGGTCTCCGACACGCTGTTCATGGTGCTCGGCTTCCTCGCGGCGCGCCTTCTGCCGGTCACGGCCATCGTCCTGATCGGGCTCTTTTTCGAGACCATGATGGCGCTCCATATTCGCGACAATCTGACGCTTAATATTCTGATGCTGATCCATCCGATCGAGGCCGTGAAACAATGGCAATCCGGTCCGCCAATCATCTGACCCCACCAAAATACGGCTTGTCCCGGCCGGTTTCTGACCCTAGCTAACGTCCCATGACAGACTTCTCTCCCCGCGAAATCGTTTCCGAACTCGACCGTTTCATCGTTGGCCAGTCCGAGGCCAAGCGCGCCGTCTCGATCGCGCTCCGGAACCGCTGGCGGCGCCAGCAGCTCACCGGATCCTTGCGTGAAGAGGTGCTGCCGAAGAACATCCTGATGATCGGCCCGACCGGCGTCGGCAAGACCGAGATCGCGCGGCGGCTGGCCAAGCTCGCCAATGCTCCGTTCCTTAAGGTTGAGGCGACGAAATTCACCGAGGTCGGTTATGTCGGCCGCGACGTCGAGCAAATCGTGCGCGATCTCGTCGAGGTCGCCATCGCCCAGGTGCGCGAGAAGAAGCGCAAGGACGTGCAGGCGCGCGCCCAGCTCGCCGCCGAGGAGCGCGTGCTCGATGCCCTGGTCGGCGCCAATGCGAGCTCCGCGACGCGCGAATCCTTCCGCAAGAAGCTGCGCGCCGGCGAACTCAACGACAAGGAAATCGAAATCGAGACGCAGTCCAGCGGCGGCGGCCTTCCGATGTTCGAGATCCCGGGCATGCCGGGCTCGCAGATGGGCGCGATCTCCATCGGCGACATCTTCGGCAAGCTCGGGGGCCGCACCAAGACGCGGCGGCTGACGGTCGAGGGCTCGCACGAGATCCTCGTCAACGAGGAATCCGACAAGCTCCTGGATACCGACCAGCTCACGCTGGAGGCGATCAGCGCGGTCGAGAACAACGGCATCGTATTCCTGGACGAGATCGACAAGATCTGCGCGCGCGACGGCCGCGTCGGCGGCGACGTCTCGCGCGAGGGCGTGCAGCGCGACCTGCTGCCGCTGATCGAAGGCACCACCGTCTCGACCAAGCACGGTACGGTGAAGACCGACCACATTCTGTTCATTGCATCCGGCGCGTTCCACGTCGCAAAGCCGTCCGACCTGTTGCCGGAGCTGCAGGGCCGCCTGCCGATCCGCGTCGAATTGCAAGCGCTGACGCGCGACGACATGCGGCGCATCCTCACCGAGCCCGAGGCCTCGCTGATCAAGCAATATGTCGCGCTGATGCAGACCGAAGGCGTGACGCTCGACATCACCGACGGAGCCATCGACGCGCTCGCCGACATCGCGGTTGCCGTCAATTCGACGGTCGAGAACATCGGCGCGCGGCGGCTTCAGACCGTGATGGAGCGGGTGCTGGACGAGATCTCCTTCACCGCGCCCGACCGCAACGGCGAAACCATCCGGATCGACGCCGACTTCGTGCAGAAGCATATCGGCGACCTCGCCAAGAACGCCGATCTGAGCCGGTTTATTTTGTAATTCCGAGCGATCGCGCTATTCATGCCGCTGTCGTCCTGGCGAAAGCCAGGACCCATTACCCCGAGCGCTTATTGTTGAAACAGATGGCGGCCCCAATCTCGGCTCAAACGACCTCCTGTGGTTGTGGGTCCCGGATCTGCGCTCGCTTTGTTCGCTTGTCCGGGACGACAGCGGAGACAACCCTCGCCAGTTCCGGTGCGGCGTGACCGCGCGAATCCTTCAAAACCCCTGGCGCCTGCTGCTGGCGATCAACGCCGCCGTGATCGCCGGCGTGTTCATCCACAAAATCCTGCTGCCGCCTTATGTCCCCTACATCCACCTGCTCGTCGACTATCATTTCGGCTTCATCAAGCGCGCGCTGATCGGTGCCATCGTTGGGTTGATCACGACCAAGGTGCCGGTGTGGCTGGTGTTCGCGCTTGGCGGCGTGACGTGGCTGGTGACGCTTGCTCTGTTCGTTCAGCTTTTCCGCAAGGTCTTCGGTCTCAACGAGAAGACGCTGCCGCTGTTCGTGTTCATCGCGGGCTCGCCGTTCTTCCTGAAGAACTTCATGCACACGCTCGGCCATTTCGACATCTATGGCTGCGCGCTCGCGATCGTGCTGCTGCTGATCCCGGCACGATCGCTGCTCTATGTTGCGCTCGCCGCGCTGTTCTCGATCGTGCTGATCCTGATCCACCACATTCATCTCTTGATGTATGTGCCGACGATCATCACGATCGTCGTCGTCAGGCATTATCTTACGCACGGCATCAATCGCGCGAACGTCGCGTTCGGGCTCGTGGCGCTGCTCTGTGTCAGTGCGCTGTTCTTCGCCGCGCAGTTCCTGGGAACGATGCCGATACCGGAGGCGGATTTCGTCGCGTACCTCAAGGGCCGGATGGCTGACCCGGCGCGCACCGATCTCCTGCAATTCAGCTACATCTGGTATCAGCCGCTTTCGAAGGAGCTTGCGGATACCTGGGGCCGCATGCCCCACAACATTCTCGGCGTGCCCGTCTTTGCGCTACTGATCTGGCTGCACACGCCGCTCTGGCGTTATTTCGCGGACCTGACCCGTGCACTCGCCGACGAGACGCACCGGCGTCTCGTCATCACAGGCATCATTGGTGTCAGCCTCGCCTATGTCGTGATGTTCGCGATGGTGTTCGACTATTCGCGCTGGATCTCGAACTGGGCGGTCTGCATGTTCCTGATCCTGCACGCAGTGAAGATGCTGCCGGCCAAGCAGGAAGCAGGGCCGATCCCGTCGGAGGATCGCAAGACGAATGTCTTCGGCCTCATCGTCACGTTGATCCCGCGCGTCGGGATCGTGCGGCCGTTCTGAGGATTCACTACCAGCAGCCGCTTCGCAGGTGCGCGACCTCTCCCGCAAGCGGGAGAGGTTAAGGGAGCCCGCGGCCAAATCCAGTTCTCTAAAACCTCGCGCGTCTGATCCGCACGTAAAGCGCGCCCTGCCCGCCGTGGCCGATATGCGCCTCTTCAAATCCGACGACGAAAGCGCGGAATTCCGGCAGGCTCAGCCATTCCGGCACCTGGCGGCGCAGCACGCCGCTTTCGCCCCCGCCCCGGCCTTTGCCCGTGATGACGAGCACGAAGGTCAGCCCGTCGTGATGGGCGCGCTGGATGAAGCCCGAGAGTGCGCGATGGGCGCGCATCTGGGTCATGCCATGCAGATCAAGCCGCGCGTCGATCTCGCTGCGGCCGCGCGACAGTTTTGTGCGCTCGCGCTTGCCGAGCGGCGCGAGGGGCGGCACAGCCGGCTTTGCCGCGCGGGGCGCCGGCGCGGGGACAATGGGCCTCGCAGATGCCGGATGCCTCGCAACGGGCGCCGCCGGCAAAACTTCGGAGCGCGCCGCCGCCTCCACCTTCGTCACGCGACGTTTTCGGAGCGGCTTGACCTGCTTGGCGACCATGTCCCACAGCGCACGCTCGTCGTCGCTGAGCGCGCGGCGGCGGGGCGAGGGCGGCGGATCCAGGACAGGCGGGCGGGACGATCGCTTCATTGCGGGCTGTTATGACGGCGCACGTGCCTGCGCTGTTCGCGGGCGGGCTTGATGTTGGGACGCGGCTCCGGCAGCGGCACCGGGCTCGCCACCGCGACGGTGGCGCCCTCGGCTTGTGACACGGTGGTTGGCACCGCGCCAGCTTTCCCTGATTCAACAGGCCTCGCCGGATCAGTTTGCGGAAACAGCTTTGCGATCTTCGCGGACGGCCGCGGATCGGGCAGGGGCAGCCTCGAACCGCGCGCAACGGGATCGAGGCTTTTCGGCACCAGCATCACGAAATGCATGTTGTGGCGCAGCCGGCCCGAAACGCGGCCGGCTTCCTGGCCGGCACCGAAATAGAGATCGGCGCGCGCGGGGCCGATGATGGCCGATCCCGTGTCCTGCGCGATCATCAGGCGATGGAACGGCGTTTTGGCTTTCTCGGAGTCGATCGGCAGCTCGCCCTCGATGAAGAACGGCGTGCCATAGACATGCAGCGATTTGTCGACCGCGATCGAACGGCCCGCCGTCAGCGGGATGCCCTGCGCACCGACCGCCTCGTCCTTGTCGGACAGATTGATCTGGCGGAAGAAGATGTAGGAGCGGTTCTGGCGGCGAAGCTCCTTGGCGCCGTCGGGATTTTGCGCCATCCACTCCCTGATCTTCTGCATCGACATCTCCTCTTTCGGGATGATGCCGCGCTCGATCAGGATGCGTCCGACCGCCGTATAGGGATAGCCGTTGTAGGCGTCGTAGTTGATACGGATCGAGGAGCCGTCGTCGAATTTGATCCGCGCCGAGCCCTGGATCTGCGCGAACAGAAGATCGGTCGGGTCCTTGAGCCAGGCGAGCTCGAGCCCGCGGCCGGCGATCGCGCCATCCTCGATCTCGCCGCGGTCGTAATAGGGGACGAGCTTGCGGCGGCCGATCTTGCGGTACACCGGGCCCTTGTTGGGCAGGCTCGGCGTGTCCTGCTTGAAGCCGCGCACGAACAGGTTGGAGGGGCGGCGATAGACCGGAACGTTATAGATGTCGGTCTGGACGTGCGAGCCGTCGAGCACGGGCTCGTAATAGCCGGTCACGAAACCGTCGGCCTCGCCGAGCCGCGAGATCCGCAGCGGCGAAAAATGCTCTTCGAAAAACGCCTTGGCCTTGGGCTCGTCGGAAAGCTCGAGCGATTTGGCGATCCGGCACGGCTCGCCGAGCGAACCGCCAATGGGCTTCGGATCAACAACCTTGGGCTCGACGACCGGCGGCGGCTGCGCGGCGATCGATTTGCAGCTCGCGCGAAGCGCCTTGTAGGCCGCGAGATGATCGTCATCACTCCAGCCGGCCACCTCGGACCAGGCGAGGGGGAGATATTGCGCGCCGGGAATCTCCAAAGGCAACGCGAGATGAGGATAGGGCAAGGCGCGCGGCGGCGGGGCGGCGATTTCGGGATCAACGCGGCTGTGATGATGACGGCGCGCCGCTTCGGCGCCGAGCGAAAACGACGATAGCACAACGGCACCTGCGCACAGCGCCGTCGCGAAATTTATCAGGGCTGCCTTAATGCGCGCTTCCGGTGCCAACCAGCTTCCAGTTCGGATCGCGAGAGGTGGTGTCGCGGGCGAAGGTCCAGATGTCGGTGATGTCGGCGACCTTGTCGGCGTTGCCGTCGACGATGTTGCCGGCCTTGTCGCGGGTCACCGAAATCATCTGCGAGACGAAGCGGACGGTGAGCTGCGCGGTGCGGTCGCGCATCTCGGCGCCGACCAGCTCGGCCTTGTCGATCGAGACGAAGCGCGTCTCGGTCTTCTGCTCGTTCTTCTCGCGCTCCTTGATCGCGGCGTCGAAGCTCTCGAACACTTCCGAGGACAAGAGGTCGCGCAGCGACCGGCGGTCGCCATTGGCAAAGGCGAGCACGATCATCTCATACGCACTGCGCGCGCCGGACAGGAAGTGGCGCGGATCGAAGGAAGAGTCCTTTTCGACGATCGCGTCCAGCCCCTGGCCCAAGGCAGTACCGGGTTCGGTCAGGCCCTTCCAGCGGTCGGCAGGCTGCGTGACGTCGGCGGTTGGCGCCAGCGGAGCCTGATCGATCACCTTGCCCGGCATGGTCACGACGTTCTTGTCCTGGGCACCCTGAAGCGCATTGCGAGCGGTCCGGTCGAACGGAGGCCGCTCGTTGCCGGTCCGCTGTCCGAGCACGCTGCGCAGGCGCAGGAAAATGAAGACCGCCAGCGCTAGGAAGATGATGGTGTAGATGTCCACGTCGTGTTCGCTCTCTAGTCTCTGCTCAGGGTCTTCGCCGGGGAAATCAGTCCGGCCAGTCAACCGTTCCATACAGGAACGGCAAAGCCTCATCACCTTTTTAGGTCCGTTCAGATCCAAGCGATGTAGGCACGAAATCTTGCCCGGCCAATGGCGCCTTTTGGCACAGCGCGAATTGTAGCGCGTTTTATCCTTAAGGGGAAATCGGATCCTGACTGGAAATCGCGCATCTTCAATCGTTTAAGATGTACTCCCTCAGGCCAGGACGGGTAAGGGACCACCCTTTTCGATGCTGCCAGGAGGCCGAATCCGTCGCCGTTCGTCCTTGTGGAACGAGGCGGGCCTATGTTAGCCAACCGGCCGCGATATCAGGCCCATTCGGGTAAGGAGACATTTTCATGACCAACGGAAACGGCACCCCCGAGGCAGGCCAGGCTCCGCAGCTCAACGTGCTGGCGCAATATACCAAGGATCTGTCGTTCGAGAATCCGAACGCCCCGGCCTCGCTTCAGCCGCAGAGCCAGCAGCCCCAGATCAACATCCAGATCAACGTCAACGCCAACAACCTGTCGGAACACGAGTACGAGGTCGTGTTGTCGGTCGAGGGCAAGGCCGAGACCGCGGGCAAGGTGATGTTCTCCTTCGAGCTCGCCTATGCCGGCGTGTTCCGCATTGTCAACGTGCCGCAGGAGAACCTGCATCCACTGGTCATGATCGAGTGCCCGCGGCTGTTGTTCCCGTTCGCCCGCGAGATCATTGCCACTGCCGTGCGTGACGGCGGGTTCCCGCCGCTGATGCTGGATCCGGTCGATTTCGTCGGCCTCTACCGACAGAACATGGAGCGGCAGATGGCCGCACAGGGTCAGGTCAAGCCGAGCTGAGGCAGGCTGTAATTTACGGTAAGTTGCCTGCGTTCACCTCTCTTCCCAGCGGGGAGAGGTGATAAAACCGATCGTGCTCTAGCTAACCCACCTTACGAAGCCGCTTCGGCCCGCCTGGCGATGAAGGTGCCGTTCGGCTGATGGTAGACGAGTTCGTCGATGCTGCCCGTTGGGCCGCGGCGGAATTCGACGCGGTAGCCGTCGAGCTGGAGAATCGCGAAGGTTGAGCCCTGATAGGGTCGCAGGCGGTAGAGCGGCTGAAACGGGATTTTCAGCATCAGCTCGCCCTCGGCATCCTCCGTCACGACATGAGTTGCGTCGCCGCGGGTGTAGCTGCCGGCGCAGGCCGCGCGGAAGGCAGGGTCCATGCATTCGCCAGCAGGCGCGCGGGTGAAGACGATGTCGGTGACCTGAACCTCGAGCTGGACCGAGAGGCTCGCGATGTCGCCGTCGCGGTCGGTCGTGAAGGTGACCACGAGATCGTCCGGGTTCAGCTCGCCGTAGATATAGGGCAGCTGGAACGAATCGTAGTGCCGATGGGCCAGAGTTGCCTTCGTGCCGCGCCAGGCCCAGTGCAGGCTGTCGCCGCCCAGCGTGATGGCGACACGGCCATAGGCCGGGTGCTCGTAGGTGCCGCAAAAGTCCGCGAGATCATGGCTCGGCCGCGTGTCCGGCTTGCACGCCACCCGCTTTTGTGCCTCGTCCGACTTCTGCTGCGCCAGCGTCTTGCGGCGCATGTCGCGAAAACGGTCCAGCCACGGCACGGGCATCTTGCCGGCGAGGTGATCGTGAATGCGGTTGATCAGGATGCTCGTCACCACATTGCCGCCGTTGTTGGTGAAAACGGCGATGCCGAGCTTCCGCTCGGGCACCAGGCGCATCAGCGTATGCCAGCCGAGCCAGCCGCCGGAATGTCCGACAACGCGCTCGCCACGATAGGCGGTGTGGTTGAAACCCAGCCCGTAGTGCCCATGGCCGTATTCCTCGAATTCGGGCGCGCCGCCGAAGACGCGGGGCGACTGCATCTCCCGGATGAGCTGAGGCGAAAGCAGGCGCTGGCCCTCGAATTCGCCTTCGGCCAGCAGAAATTTCATCCAGTTGGCGAGCGCAGCGACAGAGGTGATGATCGCGCCGGCGGCCGTGGTTGCAATGGGGAAGAATTTGGCGCGCCGGCGCTCGTCGCCGCGCTCTAACAAATAGGGAACGGCGGCGTTGTCGGCCGCGGCATGCTCCTCGGCCGAAAAGCCGACCGGCATGTGCAGCTTGTCCGTCAGCCGCGAGCGGACGAACTCTTCGTAACTCAGGCCGCTGACGCGCTCTGCGACGATGCCGGCAACGTTGTAGGCGAGGTTGTTGTATTGAAATTCGGTCCGGATATCGCGGGCCGGCTCGATGTGACGAAGCGCCGCCAGCATCTCGCCGCGCGAGAGATCGCCGGGAATCCAGATCCAGTCGTGGCGCGGCAGGCCGGAATGATGGCAGAGCAGGTCGCGCACGGTGACGCGCTCGGTGGCGGCCGGATCGTGCAGGCGGAATTCGGGGATGTAATCGCGGACGGGCTTTCTCCAGTCGAGGCGTCCCTCGTCGACTAGCAGTGCCAGCGCCGTGGCGGTGAAGGTTTTTGTGATCGAGCAGATCAGGAACTGCGTGTCCGGCGTCGCCGGCAGCGCGGCTTCCACATCGCGCTGGCCCCAGGCCCTGAGCAGCACCGTCTCGCCACCCTGCACCACCGCGAGCGTCACGGCCGGCACCTTCCACTCGGCCATTGCCTCCGCGGCGAGGGCATCGAGCTCGTCGACGAGGGTGGCGATGGTGTTGTCTTCTGGGGCAGGCTGGATGGACGCGGATTGGAGGGACATTGCGCACTCGCTCTTCGGCCGGAGGTTGCCGGAGGATGAGCCTACACGAGGTGCGTGACGATTGTCCCTGTCGATATCGTCATCAGCGAATCGGGGATGCGTTAGCTAAGTCAGGCTGGGCCAGCCGGCGGCTGGGCGAGATATTCGTTCCAGATCGCCTTTTCACCCATCGTCGCGATGAAGGCTCGATGGGCCTCGCGCTCGGCGTCGCTGACGCGTGGGGCCAGCGGTGCCGGTCGCTGCCGCCGCGGCATGTCCCCACTCGTTCCGACACGAATCTCCTCGGATTCCGATGCCAGGATGAGCTGCGACTGCCGGGCGCCGATCAAATCGACATAGACTTCTGCGAGCAGCTCGGAGTCCAGCAATGCACCGTGCTTGGTGCGGTGGGAATTGTCGATCGCATAGCGCGAGCAGAGATCGTCGAGCCGGTTCGACACGCCGGGATGCTTGCGCCGCGCCAGCAGGAGCGTGTCGACCAGCCGCTCGCGCGGGATCGCCACGCGCTTGATGCGGTCGAGCTCGGCATTGATGAAGCTGATGTCGAACGAGGCGTTGTGGATCACCAGCGGCGCATCGCCGATGAATTCCAGGAACTCGTCGACGACTTCGTGAAACAGCGGCTTGGTCGAAAGAAATTCGCTCGACAGGCCGTGCACCGCAAAGGCTTCCGCCGGCATGTCCCTTTCAGGATTGATGTAGCGGTGAAAGGTCTGCCCCGTCGGCATGCGATTGAAGATCTCGACACAGCCGATTTCCACCAGGCGGTCGCCACGCAGGGGATCAAGGCCGGTGGTTTCAGTGTCGAGAACGATTTCGCGCATGATTTAACGGTGCCGGTGGGTGAGCGAATCAGCTTCGCCGCTGCGGCATCTTAACGACCTCGGCCAGGATCTGCTTGATCTGCGCCCGCACGGGATCGAGCCCGTGCGAGGTATCCACCACGAAATCGGCCCGCTTGCGCTTCTCGGCATCGGGCATCTGCTTGGCTATGATGGCATCGAGCTTTTCGGCATCCATGGTGCCGCGCGCCAGCACACGCTCGCGCTGGAGTTCCGGGGAGGTCGTCACCACGACGACTGCATCGACGCGTTTCTCGCCGCCGGTCTCGAACAGCAGCGGAATGTCCAGCACCACGACGGGCGCCTCCCTGGCCTCGGCATCCGCGAAAAACCTCCCGCGTGAGGCGCCGAGCATCGGATGGACGATCTGCTCGAGCTGCTTCATCGCCGCGGCATCGCCGACCACGCGCGCCGACAGCTTCGCACGATCGACCTTGCCGTTCCATGTGGTGCCGGGAAAGGCAGCTTCGATCGCAGGAGCCGCCTCACCCTCATAGAGCTGATGGACGGCGGCATCGGCGTCGTAGACGGGGACATCGGCCTCCGCAAACAGTTTTGCGGTGGTGGATTTGCCCATCCCGATCGAGCCGGTCAGTCCGAGAATCAGCATCAGGTCGCAGCCATTTGTCGGTTCACACCGCAACTAGACTCTCGCGCCGCAGGAACGCAAGCAGCGGCAACAGCGGCAGGCCGAGGATGGTGAAATGATCTCCGTCGATCTTCTCGAACAGATGAATCCCGAGACTTTCGAGCTGATAGGCGCCGACGCTGGTGGTCACGGCATCGCCGGCGGCATCGAGATAGGCGGAGAGCTCAGCCTCAGTCATTAGTCGCATGGTCATGCGCGCGACCGAAACATCCTCGAACAGGATCGCGCCGTCACGCGCCACGGCAACCGCGGAGTGCAGCGCATGGGTGCGGCCGGCGAGATCATGCAGTTGCGCCATCGCCTGAGCCCGGCCGGACGGCTTTGTGAACAGCCGCTCGCCGAGCGCCAAGGTCTGGTCGGCGCCGATAACGTAGCAGCCGGGGTATTGAACGGATACCGCCTTCGCCTTTTCACGCGCCAGGAGCAGCGCGATCTCGCGCGGGCTGGACAGCTTCGAGGCTTCCTGCACGCTGCGCTCATCGATATCGGCAGGTCTTGCTTCGAACGCGAGGCCCGCATTCGCCAGCAGCATTTTTCGTGCCTGGCTTTGCGAGGCCAGGATCAGTGGGGCTTTGCCGCGCCAGAGGGACATAGACGGCCTAGTTCGAGGGACGGTTGCGTTGCCGGTCGGTATAGAGCTTCATGATCGCAGCCGCCGTTTCCTCGATCGAGCGGCGCGTCACCTCGAGCAACGGCCAATTATGCTTGGCGCTGAGCTTCCGTGCGAAGGCGACTTCATCCGCCACCGCCTGCTTGTCGATATAGGTGTCGCTGCTGGTATCGGCGCCCATCGTCAAAAGCCGGTTCTGCCGGACCTGGATCAACCGTTCCGGCGTCGCGTGCAGGCTCACCACCAGCGGCCGCGTCAACGTCTCCAATTGGGACGGCACAGGAATGCCTGGCACCAGCGGCACGTTGGCGGTGCGGATGCCGCGATTGGCGAGATAAATCGAGGTCGGCGTCTTCGACGTCCGCGACACGCCGACGAGGACGACGTCCGCTTCTTCCAGGCCGTCGACGTGCTGCCCGTCATCATGCATCATCGTGTAGTTCAACGCGTCGATGCGCTTGAAATATTCCGCATTGAGCACGTGCTGGGCGCCGACACGACCCGTCGTTGCCGCACCGAGATAAGCCTCGAACAACTGCATCACCGGGCCGATGATCGACAGGCTCGGAACGTTGATCTCCTTGCACTTGTCTTCGAGTCGGGAGACCAGATCCTTCTCCAGCAGCGTGAACAGCACGATCCCCGGCGCTTCCTCGATCTCGTCGAGCACGCGATCGAGCTGCTTCTGGCTGCGCACCAGCGGATAGACATGCTCGACCGGCGTGACGTTGGCGTATTGCGCGGCGACCGCGCGCGCCACGGTGATCAGGGTCTCACCGGTGGAGTCGGAAACCAGATGGAGATGGAAATAATTGTTGGAGGTCGGCACGAAAACTCTTCTGAAGGCTTGGGATGACGGCTGGGCAGTTTGTGAACTTCTGTGGAGCTTAACCCCTCGGAAAGGGATGCGCGACAGGACGAGCGGGATAACGGCCAAGTTTCTTCACATCGCTGCCCGGAAGGACAAGTCTCAGGGCTGCGCGAGGCGGAAGCGGGACAGCGCCGGCAAGCCTTTTCATAAGCTGCCGATAATTTCTCACAAGTCTTTGAAGATGGATGAATTATCCGCGTTCGCCGGAACCGCGGCGGATATGTTGATGGATGTGTACAAGCTCCCGCAAAATGCCTGACAGCATTGCGTGAGTCCAATCCACCGTCATTCAGACTCAAACCTTAAGAATCTAAGATTCTAGATTTGAGAAGGGCGCTACGGACGGATATGTGTGCGCTGGAAGAACTTAACGAGTTCTTACTATCCCCAGCGATCCCTGCGCTGGGCTTGAAATTCGGACGTTGGAAATGCTCGACGAGCTCTACCCCTGGATCAAGGCGCTGCATGTGATCGCCGTCATCTCCTGGATGGCCGGCATGCTCTATCTGCCGCGGTTGTTCGTTTATCACTGCGAGGCTGAGGTCGGCTCGAAGCAGTCGGAAACCTTCAAGGTGATGGAACGCCGGCTTCTCAAGGCGATCATCAACCCCGCGATGATCGTGACCTGGCTCGCCGGCCTCTATCTCGCGTGGTCCGGCCATTGGTTCACCTCGCCCTGGTTGCACGTAAAACTGGCACTGGTGCTGGCGATGTCCGCGGTCCACGGCTTTTTTTCCCGCTGGCGCAAGGATTTCGCTGCCGACCTGCGGCCGCGGACCCAGAAATTCTATCGTATTATCAATGAGGTGCCGACGATCCTGATGATCTTCATCGTGATCATGGTGATCGTGAAGCCGTTCTAGGCAAAGTTCGAGGGGCGCCGCTCAGTGCTTCGGCTTGCGGAGGGCCAAGCGATTTTCTATATTATCTCTATCCCCACCCAACGCAGGCGGATGTGGTTGTGTCCGAGCTTCTTCGAAAGCCGGGCGCCGCATCAGGTTTGAAGCCCCACCGGCACTCACCTTGCTAGACCTGCGGACCTTACCTGCTCGCGTCCGCATTTTCGAAGCCTCCTTGCACCCCCCTTCCAAGGTTACCCCACAGGACCACCCCAATGCGGGAAATCAAACTCCAAGACCTCAAGTCCAAAACCCCGGCCGAGCTCGTCTCGTTCGCGGAAGAGAATGGGGTCGAGAATGCCAGCACCATGCGTAAGCAGGAGCTGCTGTTCGCCATCCTCAAACAGCTTTCGCTCGCTGAGACCGACATCGTCGGCGAGGGCGTCGTCGAGGTGCTCTCAGACGGCTTCGGCTTCCTGCGCTCGCCGGACGCCAATTACCTGCCGGGCCCGGACGACATCTACGTCTCGCCGTCGCAGATCCGCCGCTTCGGCCTGCGCACCGGCGACACCATCGAAGGCCATATCCGCAGCCCGAAAGAGGGCGAGCGCTATTTCGCGCTCCTCAAAGTCAACACGCTGAATTTCGAGGATCCGGAAAAAGCCAAGCACAAGGTCAATTTCGACAACCTCACGCCGCTATTTCCCAACCAGCGTTTTCGTATGGAGATCGACGATCCGACGCGGAAGGATCTCTCTGCACGCGTGATCGACATCGTAGCTCCGATCGGCAAGGGCCAGCGCGCGCTGATCGTGGCACCGCCACGCACGGGTAAGACCGTGCTGATGCAGAACATCGCGCACTCCATCACTGCCAATCATCCGGACTGCTATCTGATCGTGCTTCTGATCGACGAGCGTCCGGAAGAAGTCACGGACATGCAGCGCTCGGTGAAGGGCGAGGTTGTCTCGTCGACCTTCGACGAGCCGGCGGTGCGTCACGTCCAGGTCGCCGAGATGGTGATCGAGAAAGCCAAGCGCCTGGTGGAGCATGGCCGCGACGTCGTGATCCTGCTCGATTCGATCACCCGTCTGGGTCGCGCCTACAACACCGTGGTGCCGTCATCCGGCAAGGTGCTGACCGGCGGCGTCGACGCCAACGCGTTGCAGCGGCCGAAGCGCTTCTTCGGTGCCGCGCGTAACATCGAGGAGGGCGGCTCGCTGACGATCATCGCGACCGCGCTGGTCGATACGGGCAGCCGCATGGACGAAGTCATCTTCGAAGAGTTCAAGGGCACCGGCAACTCGGAGCTGATCCTCGACCGCAAGGTCTCGGACAAGCGCACCTTCCCGGCGATCGACATCTCGCGCTCCGGCACCCGCAAGGAGGAGCTCATCACCGATCCGCAGGTGCTCAAGAAGATGTACGTGCTCCGCCGCATCCTCAACCCGATGGGCACGATGGACGCGATCGACTTCCTGCTCGACAAGCTGCGCTCGACCAAGAGCAATGCCGAGTTCTTCGATTCGATGAACACCTGATCGGCTGTTGCGGCAATTTCGCGGAGGGCGCCTTTCGGGCGCCCTTTTGCGTTTATGCTGCGGCTTTGCTGCGGGAGATTGCAGCAAAATGTGAATCGAGCTGTCGTCGCCAGACGTACGTTAAATAATTGATATAACGATATAATTTTATGATTTGGTCACTTTGCGCGCCCGCTGGAACCAAAAATATGCAGCAAAATGCTGCGCTTCATAATGCGGTGCAACGTCAGGCGTTTGCTGCACCAGGAAAGCCCTGAAGCTTCCGAAGAGACCCAGAAATCGAGATTTGCGTTTTGGCGGGCGCACGGACAAATAAGCCATGCATCCCCGCGACCAGACCATCTTCGCATTGTCGTCAGGCCGGCCACCAAGCGCGATCGCGATCGTTCGCGTCTCCGGCGCAGAGGCCGGCCAGGTCCTAACGCGACTTGCGGGCGAAGCGCCGAAGCCGCGGCTTGCACACCGTGTGCTGCTGCGGGACGCAAATGGCCAGGCGATCGATGATGCCGTGGCGCTCTGGTTTCCGGGGCCCGCGAGCGCGACCGGCGAGGACGTCGCCGAATTTCACGTCCATGGCGGTCGCGCCGTGCTCGCCGCGTTGTTCGCTGTAATTTCGCTAATTCCGAATCTACGGGCGGCCGAGCCCGGCGAGTTCACCCGCCGCGCCTTCGAGAATGGCAAGCTCGATCTCACCGAGGCCGAGGGCCTCGACGATCTTATCCACGCCGACACCGATCGGCAGCGTCGGCAGGCGCTGCGACAATTGCGGGGACTGCTTGGCGAGCGTGCGCGCGACTGGCGCGAGCGAATCATCGAGGCGTCCGCGCTGATCGAGGCCGGCATCGACTTCTCCGATGAAGGCGATGTATCAGCGGAATTGCTCGCGCCGGCGCGCGCGAAGATCAAGGCGCTGCAGGACGAGATCGCAAAAGTGCTTGCAGCGCAGGGTCAAGCTGAACGTCTGCGCGATGGCCTCGTGGTCGCGATCGCCGGTCCGCCGAACGTCGGCAAGTCGACGTTGATCAATCAGCTGGCGCGGCGCGAGGTCGCGATCGTCTCGCCGCATGCCGGCACGACGCGCGACGTGATCGAGGTGCAGCTCGATCTCGACGGCTATCCCGTGACCGTGATCGACACCGCCGGCATTCGCGACACCGATGATCCCGTCGAACAGGAAGGCGTGCGCCGTGCCCGCGCCCGCGCTGCGGACGCCGACCTCGTGTTGTGGCTGGCGGATGCCGATCGCAACGAGGAGGGCCAGCCGATCGGGACCGCGCCGGTCTGGACCGTGCGCAACAAGATCGACCTTGGCCAGGAGAACTTACAAGAGATATTGAGGGAGACCTCGAGCGCGGCCTTGAGGCCGGAAGCGAACAAGGCTATGGGGCCTGACCCGCGGGCCAGGATGTTTGCGATCTCGGCGCGGCGCGGTGACGGACTGCCCGAGCTGATCGCGGCGCTGGTGGAATTCGCTGGCGAGTTCTTCGGAACGAGCGAGGGCGCGCTGGTCACCCGCGCACGGCAGCGCGACCTGTTGATCCAGGCCGTCGGCTCGCTGCAGCGGAGCCTCGATCTCCTTGGCGAAGGCGAGGAGCTCGCCGCCGAGGAACTCCGCGCCGCCGCTTACGCGCTCGGCCGGCTCCTGGGCCGGGTCGATGTCGAGGACGTCCTCGGGGCCATCTTCCAGAAATTCTGTATCGGAAAGTAGCGCTAGTTCTTCATTGTAGAACTATCGCTTGTTCCACTGCTTTTATTTCACGTGAAACATGCGCGGGTGCGCGATTGGCCTTGTCGCGCGAGCGGTGATGGTTGTGCGCGAGGCACGCTCATTCAGGGTCGTCATTGCTGTGCAAGTTCACTAATTCGGTGATCGAATCCAGGCTGCTTCCGAGGGAAGATTCTCGATTGCTTCGCAGCGCCCGCAATGACGCCGTTTGTCTTCACACCTTTCCCGCCGAGCAGACCCAAGTTGTTTCACGTGAAACAGGGCTCGCTCGGTGTCATCTACCTTGCATGGGGTTGTTTTCGCGAAAACGCTTTGCCCGTGCCACTGTTTCACGTGAAACAACCGTCTCACCCAGTTTCTTCTTCCGGCTTCTTCATGCCTGAGCTAGAAGTCCGCCTATGCGGACAGAGCGAGAGAGCTTCGACGTCATCGTGATTGGCGGCGGCCATGCCGGCTGTGAGGCCGCGGCTGCGGCCGCCCGGATGGGTGCGGCGACCGCTCTGGTGACGCACCGTTTCTCCACCATCGGCGCGATGTCCTGCAATCCCGCCATCGGCGGCCTCGGCAAGGGCCATCTGGTCCGCGAAGTCGATGCGCTCGATGGTCTGATGGGCCGGGTTGCGGATGCCGGCGGCATCCAGTTCCGCATGCTCAATCGCCGCAAGGGCCCGGCAGTTCGCGGTCCCCGGACCCAGGCCGACCGCAAGCTCTATGCTGCCGCAATGCAGGCCGCGATCCAACAGACCGATGGTCTCAGCGTGATCGAAGGCGAGGCGGACGAGCTGATCTCATCGGATGGTCGCGTCACCGGGCTCCGTCTGGCCGATGGCCGCACGATCCGGGCAGGGGCTGTCGTGGTCACCACCGGCACCTTCTTGCGCGGCCTGATCCATCTCGGTGAGAAGAACTGGCCGGCAGGGCGCGTCGGCGAGGCGCCGGCAATGGGTCTGTCGAAGTCTTTTGAGCAGGCCGGCTTCACGCTGGGCCGGCTCAAGACCGGCACGCCGCCGCGGCTCGATGGCACGACGATCGATTGGACGGCGGTCGAGATGCAGCCCGGCGACGATCCGCCGGAGCCGTTCTCGGTGATGACCGAGCGGATCACGACCCCGCAGATCCAGTGCGGCATCACCCGGACGACGGCTGCGACCCATGAGGTGATCCGGGCCAATGTGCATCGCTCGCCGATGTACTCCGGCCAGATCAAGAGCACGGGACCGCGCTATTGCCCTTCGATCGAGGACAAGATCGTCCGCTTCGGCGACCGGGACGGCCACCAGATCTTCCTGGAGCCGGAAGGTCTCGACGATCCGACCGTCTATCCCAACGGCATCTCGACCTCGCTGCCGGAGGAGGTCCAGCTCGCGATCCTCGCCAGCATCCCGGGCCTTGAGCGGGTCAAGATGGTCCGGCCGGGCTACGCCATCGAATACGACCACGTCGATCCTCGGGAGCTTGATCCGACCCTCCAAACCAGGCGGGTAGAGGGACTGTTCCTGGCCGGGCAGATCAACGGCACGACGGGATATGAGGAGGCCGCGGCTCAAGGCATTGTTGCCGGCCTGAACGCGGCATTGGCCGCGAGTGGGGCGGCGCTCACGGTATTCGACCGGGCCGACGGCTATCTCGGGGTGATGATCGACGATCTCGTCACTCGCGGCATTTCCGAGCCCTATCGGATGTTCACCTCGCGCGCCGAGTACCGGCTGACGCTGCGGGCGGACAATGCCGACCAGCGCCTGACCGAGAAGGGCATTGACCTGGGATGCGTCGGCAGCGCCCGGACCCAGCACCATCGCGCCAAGATGGCAGCCCTCCAGGCCGCCAAGACGTTGTCGAAATCGCTGACGCTGACGCCGAATGAAGCAGCCAGGCATGGGCTGTCCCTGAACCGGGACGGCCAGCGCCGCTCGGCCTTTGAGCTATTGGCCTATCCGGACGTTGGCTGGAGCCAGGTTCGCGCGATCTGGCCCGAGCTGTCGGCCATTGACACCGTGATCGCGACCCACCTCGAGATCGACGCCAAGTACGATGTCTACCTGGAGCGCCAGAGCGCCGACGTCGAAGCCTTCCGGCGGGATGAAGGGCTGGTCCTCGCCGATGTCGACTACCAACTCGTACCCGGGCTCTCGAACGAGGTGCGCGCCAAGCTCGAGAAGGCGAGGCCCTTCACGGTCGGTCAGGCCGGCCGGATCGATGGCATGACGCCGGCGGCGCTGGGCATTCTCGCCGCGTACCTGCGTCGCGAGGCTCGCCGGAAGACCTCCAAGGCGACCGCATAGGCGTTTCACGTGAAACAGCGCGGACCAGCCAAGGGGAAATCCCAGAGGGAATCCTCATCACGGCAACCCGACGTGGGCGAGGGGACTCGGAAGCCCGCGGCTTCGCAAAGCGCCGCGACACTGGACTCGGCGTTGGCGGCGGACAAGGCCGCCGCCCTCAAGCTAGCGCCGGTTTCACGTGAAACGGAGGAACGCCTCGATCGCTACGTCGCGCTGCTTCGGGAGTGGCAGGCCAAGACCAATCTGGTCGCGCCATCGACGCTGTCGCACCTTTGGACCCGCCACATCGCCGATTCGCTCCAACTCGTCTCGCTTGCACCATCAGCGAAGCGCTGGGCCGATCTCGGCAGCGGCGGCGGTTTTCCGGGCGTGGTCCTGGCCTGCGTGATGGCGGAAGTGCCGGGCGCCAGCGTCCACCTCGTCGAGCGCATCGCGAAGAAGGCCGCCTTCCTGCGCGAAGCAATCCGCGTAGCCTGCGCGCCGGGGGTCGTACATCTCGCAGAGATCGGGGATAATGTGGATAGAATCACCGGCCCGGTCGATTGCGTCACCGCGCGCGCACTGGCTCCGCTACATCAACTCATCGGCTTTGCGGAGCCCTTGGTGCGCAGCGGTGCAAAAGCGTTGTTTCCTAAGGGCCAAGATGTAGAGGCTGAATTGACCGAAGCCGCTAAATATTGGACTATTCGTCCTAAGCTCCACCAAAGCCGCACGGGCGACGGTTGGATCGTGGAGCTGGACACTATCCAGCGGCGTGGGTGAGGCCTGGAAAACGGGGTCGAGTGGGGAAGTGGCATGACCGTGATTGACGAACCTCAGCAGGAGCAGACCGAGGCGGTGCCGCAGGGCCATCCGCGGATCCTGGCCCTCGCGAATCAGAAGGGCGGCGTGGGAAAGACAACCACGGCGATCAATCTCGGAACGGCACTCGCAGCGATTGGTGAGCGCGTCCTGATCGTCGATCTCGATCCGCAAGGCAACGCCTCGACGGGTCTCGGCATCGATCGCCGCAACCGTTCCTGCTCAACCTATGACGTGCTGGTCGGCGAAGCCGCGTTGCGTGAAGCGGTGGTGTCGACTGCGGTGCCGCGGCTGCACATCGCGCCCTCGACGATGGACCTCTCCGGCCTCGAGCTCGAGCTGGGCACCACGCCCGGTCGCGCCTTCAAGCTGCGCGATGCGATCGGCTCACTCAACAACAACGTCTCGCCGGATGCCGACTACACCTACGTGCTGATCGACTGCCCGCCCTCGCTCAACCTGCTCACGGTGAATGCGATGGCGGCCTCCGATGCGATCCTGGTGCCGTTGCAATGCGAGTTCTTCGCGCTCGAAGGCCTGTCGCAATTGCTTCAGACCGTCGAGCAGGTGCGCTCGACGCTCAATCCCAATCTGTCGATCCATGGCATCGTGCTGACCATGTTCGACTCGCGCAACAACCTCTCGAACCAGGTCGTCGCCGACGTCCGTCAGTTCATGGGCGCGAAAGTCTACAAGACCATGATCCCGCGCAACGTGCGCATCTCCGAGGCGCCGTCCTACGGCAAGCCGGTGCTGGTCTATGATCTCAAATGCGTCGGCAGCGAAGCCTACTTGCGGCTTGCCACCGAAGTGATCCAGCGCGAGCGCGAGCTGCGCACCACGCATTGAATCCAGGCGACGTCATTCCGGACAATTCGCGGTACGCGAATTGATCCGGAATCTCGAGATTTGAAATTGAACAACGTCGAGATTCCGGGTTCGCGCTTCGCGCGCCCCGGAATGACGAGGACAAAGTAACAGGAGCGTTCGAGTTGAATCCAAGGGAGCTGGCGATGGCCGACGAAGCGCGTTCGCGACTGGGCCGGGGTCTTGCGAGTCTGATCGGTGACGTCGGCGGTGAGGCCGCGCATGTCGAGCGGCCGCGCACGCAGCGCAAGGTGCCGATCGAATTCCTCAAGCCCAATCCGCGCAACCCGCGCCGCACATTTTCGGAAGTAGAGCTCAAGGAGCTCAGCGACTCCATCAAGCAGCACGGCGTGATCCAGCCGATCGTAGTCCGTCCGGTGAAGGGCACGCAGGACCGCTACGAAATCATCGCTGGCGAGCGGCGCTGGCGTGCCTCGCAGCTCGCAGGCCTGCACGAGGTGCCGATCGTTCCAGTCGACATCAGCGACAGCGATGCGCTGGAATTCGCGATCATCGAGAACGTGCAGCGCGAAGACCTCAACCCGATGGAAGAGGCGCAAGGCTATCACGCGCTTGCCAACGAGTTCAAACGCAGCCAGGACGACATCGCAAAAGTCGTCGGCAAGAGCCGCAGCCACGTCGCCAACATGATGCGCCTGACGAAACTGCCGGCGGAGGTGCAGGCCTTGATCGCGACCGGACAGTTGACGGCCGGCCACGCCCGTGCGCTGATCGGCGTGCCTGACCCGCTCGCCGCTGCCAAGCGCATCATGGAAGAGGGCCTCAACGTGCGCCAGGCCGAAGCGCTCGCGCACGAGGAGGGCGTGCCGGAGCGCAAGCCTCAGAAGGCGCGCGTCGGGGCCAAGGAGAAGGATCCCGATACGGTCGATCTGGAGAAGCGCGTCAGCGACGCACTCGGGCTCAAGGTGACCGTCAACCACCGCGATCCCGGCGGCTCCGTCCAGATCAACTACCGCAACCTCGAGCAGCTCGACGAGGTGATGCGACGGCTGGCGAAGGGTGTGCTCTAGACTGAGACCGCGACTTCCTCAGGCGTTGTGGACCAGGCAATCGGCCACACCCTCGGTGTCGTCCTGGCGAAAGCCAGGACCCAGTACCACAGGGAGAAGTTGTGGCGAGAAGCGGGTCACTACGAGTCTTCGCCAAACTATTCCCTGGGGTAATGGGTCCTGGATCGGCGCTCGCTCCGCTCGCTTGTCCAGGACGACGTAGGTTGAGGACGGCGCCACAACGACGCGCGGATAGAGCGAGCGCTCAGCCGCGCCGTTTCGCGTTCGCGGCGATCGCCATCAGCGTGCGCTGCGCGATTGCGGCGGCGAGGGACGGCTGCTTGCGGGTGTCGAGGGCTGCGGTTGCAAGCTGTTCGATGATGCCGGCAAGTCGCGCCACGCTGAAATTGCGCAACGCGGTTTCGACCGCGGGCTTTCGTGAAAAATGCAGCCGCGGAAATCCGCCTTCGAGTACGGCCGAGATCGGCGTGCCCTCGGCGACGGTGAGTGCCGACTTGTGCAGCCAGGCCGCCTGGCGCTGCGCGGCGGAGATGATGATGCCGGGATAGGTGCCGGCGATCATCGCCTTGGCGAACTCGCTTTCGACGATGTCGGGGCGTCCGGCGAAGGCGCCGTCGACGATCGGATCGAGCTTCAGCTCGGACGCGTCAGCGACGACCGCCATCACGTCGTCGAGCGTGATCTCGCCCTTGCCGTGAGCATATAGCGTCAGCTTGCGTAGCTCGTTGCGCGAGGCCTGGCGATCGCCGCCGAGGAACGACATCAGCGCAGCGCGGGCGTCCTGCGCGATACGCAGATTGGCAACGCGCAGCTCGTCCTCCATCAGTCTGGCGAGATCGCGCTCGGTGTCGGGATAGCAGCCGATCGCGACCGCCGTCTTGGCGCGTTCGCAAACCTTGCGCAGCGGCGATTCGGGGCGGAGCTCGCCGGCCTCGATCACGATGCGGCAGTCCTTCACGCTCATCTCGGCAAGCGTGTCGACACCGCTGGCAAAGCTGCGCGAGCCGGCGCGCACGCGGATGGCGCGGCGGCCGCCGAATAGCGGCACGGTCATGGCTTCGTCGACGAGGCGCGAGGGTTCAGCCGAGAGCTCATCGCCGTCGAGCTTGACCAGCGAGAAGGGGTCGTTGAGATCATCGACCGCGGACGCAATCAGCGCGTCGGCGCGCTCGCGCACCAGGCCGGCATCGGGGCCATAAAGCAGGATGATCGGGCGGCCCGAATCGGGGCGGGCGAGGAAGGCGTCGATCTCTTTTCCGCGCAGCGCGACCATGGGCCAAATCGTCATTCCGGGGCACGCAGCGCGCGAACCCGGAATCCAGAGGTTATGGATCGAGATTCCGAGTTCACGCTTCGCGTGCCCCGGAATGACAAGGAGCAGTTACGTGCCGGCGGTGAAGAACGCGGCGAGGCGGGTCGAGATGTTCTCGGCGACCTCGTTGGCGGCACGGTCTTCCGCATCGCGAACGGCGCGCTGACGGGCGAAGCGCTGGTATGAGCCGGGGATGTCGTAGGACACGCGCGAGAACGTGGTGCCGGTCATCACCGACTGGTTGGTCGCGTTGTCGATCAGATTATACTGAACGTCGATGCCGTAATTCTCGCTCGTCGGAAGGCCGGTTGCGGAGCTGACGATCAACGAGGAGCGGCTGGTCGAGAACCGCAGCACCAGACGGTGGGTCGGCGGCGCACCGGTCGCGGTGCCATAAAGCTTGAAGGCGAGGGCGTTGCGGATTTCCACCCCGACCCGAGCCTCGCGCGAGGCATTGGCCTTGTCGACAGGGGGGATTTCCACCCCCATCAGCTTGTCCCGCAATCCCGGAGTACCGTCGGTATGCTCGGCATACATCGGCTGGAAGCAGCCGGCCGTCATTGCCGCGAGGGCGGCAACCGCGACGAGGCGGGCTGCGATGCGGATCCTAGCCGACAACATTCACGATCCTCTTGGGGACGATGATCACCTTGCGGACGGGCTTGCCGTCCAGGGCCAGTTTTACCGCATCGAGCGCCAAAACGGCAGCCTCGATTTCCGGATTCTGGGCCACTGTTGCAACCGTGACCTCACCCCGCTTCTTGCCGTTGACCTGGACCACCAGGGTCACGGTGTCTTCAACCAGCAAATCGCGTTCGATTTGCGGCCACACGGCCTCCGAGACGAAGCCGCTCTGGCCCAGCACCTGCCAGCACTCCTCGGCCAGATGCGGCATCATCGGGGAAAACAGCTGGACCAGGATGGTCCCGGCCTCCCGGATGGCCCAGCCGAGGTCGTCCGCCGGCTGGCCGGGGCGCTGAAGCACTTCGGACAGGCTATTGGCGAATTCGCGGATATGGGCGAGGCAGACGTTGAAGTGCAGCCGCTCGATTCCGATCGTGACCTTGTCCAGCGCGCCATGAGCCGCCTTGCGCAGGGCGAGCGCATCGGCGTCAAAGCTCGCCGGTCGGGCCGCAGGCGCGCCCTTGGAGGCCTCTGCGGATTCGTTCACCAGCCGCCACAACCGCTGCACGAAGCGCGAGGCGCCCTGGACGCGCTCGTCGCTCCAGATCACGTCGCGGTCGGGCGGTGAGTCCGACAACATGAACCAGCGCGCGACGTCGGCGCCGTAGGTCTCGATGATGTCGTCGGGGTCGACCGTGTTCTTCTTCGACTTCGACATCTTCTCGATCGCGCCGATCTGGATGTCTTCGCCGGTCGCAAGCAGCGTGGCGCGCCGGCCGTTGCTGCCGGTCTCGACCTTCACCTCGACCGGCTGCACATAGGTGCCGTCGGCCTTCTGGTAGGTCTCGTGCACCACCATGCCTTGCGTGAACATGCCGGCGAACGGCTCATCCAGCGCGATGTGGCCGGTTGCCTTCATCGCGCGGGTGAAGAAGCGGCTGTAGAGCAGATGCAGGATCGCGTGCTCGACGCCGCCGATGTACTGGTCGACCGGCAGCATCCGGTTGGCGACTGCAGGCGTCGTCGGCGAGGCCTCGTTCCAGGGATCGGTGAAGCGCGCAAAGTACCAGGACGAATCCACGAAGGTGTCCATGGTGTCGGTTTCGCGTTGTGCCTTGCCGCCGCATTTGGGGCAGGTGACGTGCTTCCAGGTCGGATGATGGTCGAGCGCGTTGCCCGGCCTGTCGAAGGTCGCATCATCAGGCAGCTTCACCGGCAGCTCTGAATCCGGCACCGGCACGACGTCGCATTTCGGGCAGTGGATCACCGGAATCGGGCAGCCCCAATAGCGCTGGCGCGAGATGCCCCAGTCGCGCAGGCGGAAATTCACCTGCCGCTCGCCGACGGGCGCGTTGCCGCGCATCTCGTTTTCCAGGCGTTTTGCGATCTCTTCCTTCGCCGCGTCGATGGTCATGCCATCGAGGAAGCGCGAATTGATCATGCGGCCGTCACCGTCATAGGCGGTGTCGGTGATGATAAAAGTCGCCGGATCCTGGCCTTCGGGGCACACCACCGGCGTGACGCCGAGATTGTACTTGTTGACGAAGTCGAGGTCGCGCTGGTCGTGGCCCGGGCAGCCGAAGATCGCGCCGGTGCCGTATTCCATCAGCACGAAGTTCGCGACATAGACCGGCAGCTTCCAGGAGGGATCGAACGGGTGGACCGCGCGGATGCCGGTGTCAAAACCCTGCTTCTCGGCGGTGTCGATGATCTCCTGCGCGGTGCCGATCTTCTTGATCTCGGCGATGAACTCGGCAAGCTTCGGGTTCTTGGCGGCGGCAGCCTGCGCCAGCGGATGATCGGCCGAGATCGCCATGAACTTTGCGCCGAACAGCGTGTCCGGGCGCGTGGTGAAAATCTTCAGCTCGCTCTCGCCGGCGGGCGTCGTTGCCTGATCCAGCGCGAAGCGGATCAGCAGGCCTTCGGACCGACCGATCCAGTTGCGCTGCATCAGCCGCACCTTGTCGGGCCAGCGGTCGAGCGTATCCAGCGCGCTCAGCAGCTCCTGCGAGTACTTCGTGATCTTGAAGACCCACTGGTTCATTTCCCGTTGTTCGACAACGGCGCCCGAACGCCAGCCTCGGCCGTCGATCACCTGCTCATTGGCGAGCACGGTCATGTCGACGGGGTCCCAGTTCACCTTGCGCTTCTCGCGCTCGGCGAGGCCTTCGCGCAGGAAGTCCAGAAACATCTTCTGCTGGTGCTTGTAGTAGGAGGGGTCGCAGGTCGCGATCTCGCGGCTCCAGTCCAGCGACAGCCCGATCGAGCGAAGCTGCTTCTTCATCGCGGCGATGTTGTCGTAGGTCCAGGCTTTCGGCGCGACCTTGCGCTCGATCGCGGCGTTCTCGGCAGGCAGGCCGAAGGCGTCCCAGCCCATCGGGTGCAGCACGTTGAAACCCTTGGCGCGCATGAAGCGGGCCAGCACGTCGCCGAGCGTATAGTTCCGGACATGGCCGATATGGATGCGCCCGGACGGGTAGGGGAACATCTCGAGCACATAGTATTTCGGCCGCGAATCGTCGTTTCGGGAGACGAAGATGGCCTTTTCGTCCCAGGCGGCTTGCCAGCGCGGTTCGGAATCGCGGGCGTTATAACGTTCGGAGGTCATGGAATCGTTGCGGTTTTCTAGGGTTCGGCCGTCGTAAAGACGGCGGACTAGGCCACAAAAACCGCTGTGGGGTCAACGTCTAAGGCCTTCAAAACGGCCTGAGCGTGAGCTGTTTCAGCCCGCCATCGCGATCGCGCCGGCGCCTTCGCTCTCCTGCACCAGACCGTGCTCGACGACGGTGTTGCGGCCGCGATGCTTGGCGGCGTAGAGCGCGGCATCGGCCGCTTCGATCAGGTCGCCCGGACGCAAGGCCTCATTGGGCCGCGCCGCGGCAACGCCGATCGAGACGGTGACGATCATGTGGCTCGAGGTGATATGCGGCAGGCACAGCCGCAGCACCGCAGCGCGAACGGTTTCGCCGATCTCTATGGCGCGCGTGAGGTCCGTGTTCGGCAGCAACAGGCAGAATTCCTCGCCGCCATAACGCGCGGCAAAGCCCATGGTGTCGGCCGCAATCCCCGACAGCGTCTCGCCGACCCTGGTCAGGCAGGAATCGCCCTCGAGATGGCCATAGGTGTCGTTGAAGAGCTTGAAATGGTCGACGTCGATCATCAGCAGCGACAGGTCGCTGTCATATTGCTGCGCGCGCATCCATTCGAAGTCGAGGCGGCTCTGGAAGCCGCGGCGGTTGGCAAGGCCCGACAGCATGTCGATCGAGGCCATGACAGTAAGCCGGTCGTTGCTCGCGATCAGCTCGCGCTCGCGCTGGCCGAGTTGGGCTGCCATCGCATTGAAGGCGCGGGCGAGCGGCACGAACTCGGCGGGCAGGCGATTGCGCGCGGCGCGGGCCGAGAGGTCGCCCTGGCCAAAGCGCTTGGCCATGTCGGCGAGCATCTCGATCGGCTTGATCACGAGCTTCTCGGCGGCGATCAGCGCGCCGAGCAGAACGAACACGACGACGAAAGCGAGCTGGAGATAGGCAGTGCGGATGTCGCGGCTGACGGCGGCAGAGACCTTGTCCTCGTCGATGCTGGCAATCAGGCGCGCATTGGTGCCGGCGATGCGCATGTAGCTGACCGCGCGGCGCGAGCCGTCGACCGCCATGAAGGACAGCGATCCTTCGTCCTGGTCCGAGCGGAGCGCCATGTCGGCAATCGCCGACATCAGCGGCAGATTGTCGAGCGGGCGGCCGACCGCGCTGTACTGGTCCGCGGGCGCGGCCAGCACCGTGCCGGCGCTGTCGACCAGCACGGCAGAAATGCCGGAGCGGCCGCCCAGATTGTTCATGATCTTCGACATCCAGTCGAGGTTCACGGTCGCGAGCACGACGGCGTCCGAGGTGCCCGAGAGCGCGGAGACCGGATAGACCGCCATCACGGTTGGCGTTTGCGACGGCTTTGACAGCAGGAAATCGGAGAGCACGAAGCGGCCGGTCTCCTGCGCCTGCTGGAAATAGGGCCGGTCACTCAAGTCGAGGCCGACATACATGTTGTTGGTCGAGCACTGGATGCGGCCGTCCTGGCCGGCGATCAGCAGCGTGCGGATCCAGGGCAGGCTGGCCGGCAGGCTCGCGCGCAGCACGTCGCAGCTCTTGCTGACGCCGCCGGCGGAGGCGCGGATGAAAGCCTCGGATTTCAATATCGTCTCGACCGACGAAATCACCTCGCGCTGTGCGTCCGCGCTGTGTCGCGCGATGGTCGTGAACTCGGTCGTCGCCTGCGCGATCTGCTTGACGCGCGCGTCTTCGAGCGAGCGGATGCGCTCCAGCATCAGGGGTACCACCAGAATCACCGCGAGCAACGCAAGCCGGGCCCGGATTCCGAGAACCTGCTTGAGTTTCGCGCGTTTGCGGTTGAGACTGACGTTGACCATTTTTGTGCTACCCACCCCGCGCGCAACTTAGTTCCAAGGGTTCAAGAAGCCTTTCTTGAAGTCGGTAAAATTGGAACTACCTCGGTAGTCACACGGGTCTCGAGCGACGTCATGACAGAAGCCAACGCCTTGCCGCTAACCGGGCATTCACCAAATGCGCTCGCCGCCGTGGAGCAGGAGATCGCGCGCGCATGCAAGGACGCACAGCGCGATCGCGCCGCGGTGACGCTGATCGCGGTGTCGAAGACGTTCGCTGCGGATGCAATTACACCGGTCATCGACGCGGGGCAGCGCGTATTCGGAGAAAATCGCGTGCAGGAAGCCAAGGCAAAGTGGCCGGCGTTAATTTCGAGTTACTCGGATATCGCGCTGCATCTGATCGGACCGCTGCAGTCGAACAAGGCGAAAGAGGCGGTCGCGCTGTTCGACGCCATTCATTCGGTGGACCGTCCGAGCATTTGCCAAGCGTTAGCCAAGGAAATCGAATCCCAGAACAGGCACCCGCAGCTCTTCGTCCAGATCAACACCGGCGAGGAGCCGCAGAAGGCCGGCGTCGCGCCCGGCGAGGCGGATGCCTTCATCGCAAGCTGCCGCGACAGCTATGGGCTCAACATTTCCGGCCTGATGTGCATCCCGCCCGCGAACGAGCCGCCGGCCGCGCATTTCGCCCTCACCGCCAAGATCGCCGCGCGCAACGGATTGAAAGATCTCTCGATGGGCATGAGCGCCGATTTCGCCACCGCCATCATGCTAGGTGCCACGCATATCCGCGTGGGCTCGGCGATCTTCGGGCATCGCTAGTGTTGAAGCGCTGTCGTCCCGGACAAGCGCAGCGAAGCGGAGCGCAGATCCGGGAGCCATAACCACAGGCAGCAGTTTGGCGAAGACTCGCGGTTGCCAGCTCGCGCCGCAGCTTCTTCCTGTGGTTATGGGTCCCGGGCTCGCGCTTCGCGCGCCCCGGGACGACGGCGGTGTTGGTGGCGCCTACGCGAACCTCACCGATACCTTCCCCAGCGCACCGAAATCCGCGGCGAGATGATCGCCGGCCTCGATCGGTAGCGGCGGATGGCAGGTGCCTGTCGTCACCACCTGCCTGCTCTCAACGTGATACCGAGCGCGCGCAGCTCGTTCGCGAGCCAGGCGAGCGCGATACGGGGATCGCCAAGCACGTTCCTGCCATGGCCGACATGGCGCCGGCCGCGCAGCGTGATCTCCGGCCGCTCCTCCACGAGATCACGCGCGCGCCAATCCACTGTGGTCGGCGCGCCCAGTACGAACAGGTGCGCGCAGGCATTGTCGGCGATGAGCTGCGCCTCGCCGGCGCTGACGAAATCGGCAAAGCGCGAGTCCGGAATTTCGATCGCGGGATGCAGCGTATCGACCGCCGCAAGTACCTCGTCGACGCCAAACGGCGAAGACTGCGGCGGCAGGTCGCGCGCCATGCGGAAGGCGAATTCCGGCTCCCCGACCCGCATCTCGTTGCCCCTCATCGAGGCCGTGCCGCCATCGGCGATGACGGTCTCGCTCAGGATGCGTCCGGCCATCGGTCCCCTGACATTGATGTGCCTCTGCCCGGCCTCGCTGGTCGCCGCGATCTTCTACCCGAACAGCGTGCCGCTTGACGCGGATTCGAGCGCAGCCTGGATGGCGTAGCCCTCGCTGCGCGAGTGCGGCCGCAAGGCGTTTTCGAGCGCGTCAAGCTTGGTGCCGGCGCGCCAGTGGCCCGCGAGCACGCGCGAGGCAGCTTTGATTCGGTTCTCGTCGAGCATGGTCCCTCACCCGATGATGATCCTGGTCTTTGGTCCCAGACGCCGCAACAATTGCAGCATTGCCGCTTGTCTCATCGAGACACAGCCCGCCGTGGGTCCGAAATTGTCGCGCGCCAGATGCAAAAACACCGCGCTGCCACGGCCGCGAATGCGTGGCCGTGTGTTGTGGTCGATCTCGACGATGAAGTCGTAGAGCTGGTCGCCGCGCGTGAGCCGGTCGCCGCCCTGCCCCGCCCCGCGCCGGATCGGCCGGTTATAATGGCGGTCGGCGGGATCTTCGCACCAGGCATCCTCGGGCCGAATGGCGCGGACCGGCAGGAAGGTCTGCGGCCGGCGGTGGCGGTCGCCCCGCCACCACAGCTGCCGCGGCCGAAAGCTGCCCTTGGGCGTGCCGCCGTCGCCCTCGCGCTTGTTGGCGCGAATGCCGCCACGGCCCAGCGCCACGGGAATCGTCAGGGGCCCGGCAGTCAGCCAGCCCCGCCGCGGATTACCTGCCGACGCCCTCACCCGGATCGTGGAAAGCGGTCCGTTTTTGGCGTAAGCAATTGATATATATTGTCTTTTCATGTGAAGGCGCGGTGTCGGCTTCATTACAGGACATTCATCGAAAAGCCCTGCTATTCTGCGTTAGAGTAGTTCTGGCTTGAGAATCGGTAGCAGCCCACTACTTCAAGACGAACAACAATAATAACGGCGACCTCTAACTTACCAATCGCAGCTCTCACGCGGCATGCGCGCGTCGGAGTTCGACCCCAAAAGGATGACCCCATGGCCAATGCCCGCAAGATCCTGATCGTGGATGACGATTCCGATCTGCGCGATACGTTGGTGGAGCAATTATCGCTGCACGAAGAGTTCGAAGCCTCGGCCGTCGATACCGGCGCAAAGGGCGCGAGCGCCGCAAAGGCCAATTCCCCCGATCTCGTGCTGATGGATGTCGGCCTGCCCGACACCGACGGCCGCGAGGTGGTGCGCAGCTTGCGCAAGGGCGGCTTCAAGGCCCCGATCATCATGCTGACCGGGCACGATACGGATTCCGACACGATTTTGGGCCTGGAATCCGGTGCCAACGACTATGTGGCAAAGCCCTTCCGCTTCGCGGTGCTGCTGGCGCGCATTCGCGCCCAGCTTCGTCAGCATGAAGCGAGCGAAGACGCGGTGTTCTCGGTCGGGCCCTACAGCTTCCGCCCGGGCTCGAAAATGTTGACCGCCGCCAACGCGCGCAAGGTACGGCTTACCGAGAAGGAAACCGCCATCCTGCGCTTCCTCTACCGGGCCGGCCAGATGCCGGTCTCGCGCGAGACGCTGCTCCAGGAGGTCTGGGGCTATAATTCCGGCGTCACCACCCACACGCTGGAAACCCATATCTACCGTCTCCGGCAGAAGATCGAGAAGGACGCCGCCAACCCGGAAATCCTGGTCACGGAAGCCGGTGGCTACAAGCTGGTGCCGTGATACGCTCCGAAGGCCTCGCGAATCGTTTTAGATTGCGGGCCTTTGAGCCACGGAACTGAATGTCAATCGACGACGACGTAGCGCTGCTCGAGCGTGTCCCGACACTGCGCCTGTTGGGAGAAGCCTCGTTGCGCATGTTGGCGATCGGTTCCGAGCAGCGTGACTTCGTGCGCGGCGATGTCCTCTTCAATAAGGGCGATGACGCGGACGCCGGCTTCGTGGTTCAGCGCGGCGCCTTTCGCGTCGAGGACGGCGCCGGTGCCGAGATGATCGCCGGCCCCGGTACGCTCATCGGCGAGCTTGCGCTGGTGGTGCCGATGAAGCGTCCGTCGAGCGCGATCGCGCTGGAGCACTCCTCCGTCATCCGCGTCGCCCGCAGCCTGTTTCAGCGCGTGCTGGAGAGCGATCCCGCCGCCGCCCTCCGCCTTCGCGACGAGTTCGCGATCCGGTCGAGCCAGATCGCCAGCGATATTCTGATGGCGGGTTCGAAGCTGAATAACTAGCCGTCTTTCGTAGCCCGGATGGAGCGAAGCGCAATCTGGGATTCGTTTCGATCCGGCGCGACTGACCCGGATTTCGCTTCGCTCCATCCGGGCTACGGGCAGCCCTGAGCTCACGCCTCCAGCGTCACCGTCACCGGCACATGATCCGACGGCCGCTCCCAGCTCCGCGCGTCGCGAAGAATCCTGAAATCGCTGACCGCATCCTTGAGCGCGCGCGAGACCCAGATGTGGTCGAGCCTGCGGCCGCGGTCGCCGACGGTCCAGTCGGCGGCGCGGTAGCTCCACCACGTATAGACCTTTTCCGACATCGGAATGCGCTCGCGCGCGACGTCGACCCATTCGCCGGCATCAAGGGCGGCCATCAGCTTCTCGCATTCGATCGGCGTATGCGAGACGACCTTCAGAAGCTGCTTGTGCGACCAGACGTCGTTCTCATGCGGCGCGACATTGAGATCGCCGACCAGGATGTGGCGGTCCTCGCCGCGCGGATGCAGCGGCTCGCACGCCTTCATCTCGTCGAGGAAACGAAGCTTGTGGTCGAATTTCTCGTTCAGCGCGGGATCGGGAATGTCGCCGCCGGCGGGAACGTAGAAATTGTGCAGCACCAGCGGTTTTGCAAGCTGCGCCTTTTCGCCGAACGACACCGAGATGTGGCGCGAATCGATCTTGTCGCAGAAGGTGCGGATGTCGGTATTCTCGAACGGAATTTTCGAGACGATGGCGACGCCGTGATAGCCCTTCTGCCCGTTCAGCGCGACGTGTTCATAGCCGAGCCGCTTGAATCGCTTGAGCGGAAAGGCATCGTCGATGCACTTGGTTTCCTGGAGGCACAGCACGTCCGGCCGCGCGCTCTTGAGGAATTTGGCGACGAGATCGATGCGCAACCGCACCGAATTGATGTTCCAGGTTGTCAGGGAGAGACGCATGAGGGATGCGTCATAGCATGGTTTGATATGGTGGAGAGGTTTGTCCACAGGGCACGAAGCGCTTGTAGCTTCGTAGGGTGGGTTAGCGAAGCGTAACCCACCTCTTTGGTTTCCGCGGCAACGGAAGCGGTGGGTTACGCCTTCGGCTAACCCACCCTACAAATCTGCAACTCAACCCGGCGACGGGACGTTGTAGTTGGTGAAGTCGATCTTGAACATGTTCGGATCGAGCTTCTTGGTGCTGTCGAGATTGTAGACCGCGAAGGTGGTGTCGTAGCCCTGCGGGTCGGTCACCGTCCATTGCTTCAACTGGCCGTCCTTGGCGCCGACCATCAGCAGCAGACGGCTGGTGCCGATCAGCGCCTGCTTCTCCTCGATGGTGACGCTGATGAAGAGATCGTCCGCGGTGACGTTGATGACGTTGGTGTCCTTCATCAGGTCGATGCGGTCCGAGAGCAGGAAGCGCAGCGGCGTCTGCGACAGCGGATAGACGTCCTGGGTCGCGAGCTTGCGGTCGCGCACCACGAGCGAGGATCCGTCGGCGATGATGTCGATCGGATTCGGCGGATCGTATTCGACGCGCATCTTGCCGGGCTTCTGGATGTAGAAGTCGCCTTGCGTCTTGCTGCCGTCGGGCCCGACCTGCACGAAATTGCCGACCAGCGTCTGCAACGACGACAGATATGCGCTGACCCTGGCGGCCTGCGCCTTCTGCTTATCGTCAAAGGTCTGGAAGATGCTGCTCGGCACGTTGCGGCGCGGATCCGGAATGATCGGATTGGGCGGCGTCTGGGTGGCGCCCGTCGTGGCGGGCCCGCCGCTCATCTGCCCGCCGTCGCGGCCCTTCGGTGCGGGTTTCGGAACGGGGACGGTCTGCGCGAACGACGTCGCGCTGGCGGCAGCCATCGAGGCGGTGATGACAAGCATGCTCGCCAGCCGCGCGCTGCGCGCGGCGAAGGAGGCAGCCAATCGAATATCTGGATTTCCGGTCAACGCGTCGTCCTGTGTGGCTTGGCGCCCTTTTACCGTGGTTTCGCGCAAAAGCAGATATCGTTTTTGCGTGAAAAACTCATTGTGAGGCCCGTTTCGGCGCCTTTTGCCTCACATATGGCTGTCTTCTTCCTCGACCAGGATCTCGCGTTTGCCGGCATGATTGGCCGGTCCGACAATACCTTCCAGTTCCATGCGCTCCATCAGCGAGGCGGCGCGGTTGTAGCCGATCTGAAGCCGGCGCTGGATGTAGCTGGTGGAGGCCTTGCGGTCGCGTTTGACGATGGCAACGGCCTGCGAGAACAGGTCGCCGCCGCCATCCCCACCCATGCCAGTGGCATCGAAAACCGCGCCGTCTTCGTCCTCGGCAGGTTCTTCAGCAGTGACCGCTTCGAGATATTCCGGCTGTCCCTGCGTCTTGAGGTGACGCACCACCTTCTCGACTTCCTCGTCGGAGGCGAACGGGCCGTGCACGCGGCTGATGCGGCCGCCGCCGGCCATGTAGAGCATGTCGCCCTGGCCGAGCAGCTGCTCGGCGCCCATCTCGCCCAGGATGGTGCGGCTGTCGATCTTGGAGGTGACCTGGAAGGCGATGCGGGTCGGGAAGTTCGCCTTGATGGTGCCGGTGATGACGTCGACCGAGGGACGCTGCGTCGCGAGGATCACGTGCAGGCCGGCGGCGCGCGCCATCTGCGCGAGGCGTTGCACCGCGCCTTCGATGTCCTTGCCGGCGACCATCATCAGGTCGGCCATTTCGTCGACGATGATGACGATGTAGGGCAGCGGATCGAGTGCGAGCTTCTCTTCCTCGTAGATCGCCTTGCCGGTCTCCTTGTCGAAGCCGGTGTGCACCGTGCGCGTCAGCTCCTCGCCCTTGCCCTTGGCCTCGAGCAGGCGCGCATTGTAGCCGTCGATGTTGCGCACGCCGAGCTTGGCCATGTTCTTGTAGCGCTCTTCCATCTCGCGCACCGCCCATTTCAGCGCGACCACGGCCTTCTTCGGATCGGTCACGACGGGGGTGAGCAGATGCGGGATGCCGTCATAGACGGAGAGTTCGAGCATCTTCGGATCGACCATGATCAGCCGGCACTGATCCGGGCGCAGCCTGTAGACCAGGCTGAGGATCATGGTGTTGATGGCGACCGACTTGCCCGAGCCGGTGGTGCCGGCGATCAGCATGTGCGGCGTTCGCGCCAGATCGATGATGACGGGATCGCCGCCGATGGTCTTGCCGAGGCAGAGCGGCAGTTTTGCCACCGTCTCGGTCGCCTCCTTCGCCACCAGCAGCTCGCGCAAATAAACCTTTTCGCGATGCGCGTTCGGCAGCTCGATGCCGATGGCGTTGCGGCCGGGCACCACGGCGACGCGGGCCGACAGCGCGCTCATGGAGCGCGCGATGTCGTCGGCAAGTCCGATCACGCGCGATGACTTGATGCCGGGTGCCGGCTCCAGCTCGTATAGCGTGACGACCGGACCCGGATTGGCTTTGACGATCTCGCCGCGCACGCCAAAGTCCCCGAGCACGCCTTCGAGCGAACGCGAATTGGTTTCCAGCTCGGCCTTGCTGAGTGGCTGGCGATCGCCGGCCTTCGGCGCAGCCAGCATCGAGACGGACGGAAGGTCGAACTTGTCGGAAGACTTTTTCGAGGGCGCCTTCGGTGCAGCCTTCTTGCGCGAAGTGCGCGCGGCCGGCGCCTCCTCCTCTTCTTCGTCTTCCTCTTCCTCGCTCTCCTCCTCCTCGTAATCCTCGTCCTCATTGTCGGCATGCGGCGAGATCGAGGGCGCGGCGCGGCCGCCAAGATTGGGCTCCTGGCGATCGAACGAGGCGGTGCGCGGCTTTGACCCGCTCGAGACCAGCGAGCGATAGGCGGCACTACACAGCCAGACGATCCGCGCCTTCGTGCTCATCAGCGCATGGAACAGCCAGCCGAGCGACACCGAACCGCGGTCCTCCTCCTCTTCCTCGAATGGGGTGTCGTCGTCCTCAATCTGCGTCAGCTCGTCGTCGTCGCGCTCGCGCGCGCCGAGGCCGCACGCGATCAGGAACGTCGTGGCCATCGCGACGAACAGGATCGTTCCGAACACCATGCGATAGATGGCGCCCGCGGGTCCGAAGATCACGGCCGGTGCGCGCACCAGCGCGTCGCCGACCACGCCGCCGAGCCCGGTCGGCAATGGCCATGCGCCGCCATGCGGCCAGCAGCTCGCAAAACCTGCCGCAATCACCGTGCAGAGGATCCAGCAGCCGAGCCGCAGCGCCTCGCGATCGAACGGGCGGTGGGTCATCATGCGCCAGCCCCACACCGCGACGGTGAGGATCAGCATGATCGCGCCGAGACCGAGAATCTGCATCGCGAGATCGGCGCCGATCGCGCCGGCATAGCCGAGGATGTTGCGGATCGGCCGCGAGGTGGCGTGGCTCAGACTCGGGTCCTGCACCGACCAGGTCATCAGCGCGGTTGCGGCGATGCCTGACAGCGCGATCAGGCCAAGACCGGCGAGCTCGCGCACGCGGCGCGTCAGCGCGTCACGGATCGACGGCGGCAGGTGTCCGACCAGTGGGATGACACGTTCGATTGCCGACATGCTCATCGCCTAACCCAACGTCGTGACCAGCCGGTGCAGCGCCTCGGCGGTAACCTCGCCGTTCTGCACCAGCGCCAGGCGGATGAAGCCTGCGCCCGGATTGAACCCCTCCGGCTGGAGCCGCGCCAGATAGCTGCCCGGCACGACGCGTACGCCGGCTTCCTTCCAGAGTTTCAAGGTCACGGCCTCGTCGTCGCCGAGCGGCGAGGTGTCGAGCCAGACGCAGAAGCCACCCGCGGGCCGGCGATAGCCGTAGCGATTGCCGAGGATCTGGTCGGCGAGATCGAACTTGATGCGGTAGAGCCTGCGGTTCTCCTCGACATGCGCCTCGTCGCCATAGGCAACGGTGGCGACATGCTGGAGCGGCACAGGCACCTGTGGTGCGGCAACGCTGCGCAGCTCGAGAAACAGGCTCAGGAATTTCTTGTCGCCGGCGGCGAAGCCGACGCGCAGGCCCGGCAGGTTCGAGCGTTTGGAGAGCGACTGGAAGGCGACGACGCGTGTGAAGTCGGGGCCGGCGTATTCGAGTGCACTGCCCGGCGCTTCCCGCGTGTAGATTTCCGAGTAGCACTCGTCGCTCAGAATGACGAAGCCATAGCGGTCGGCGAGGCCCTTCAGGCGGGTGAAGTAATCGCGCGAGGCGACCGAGCCCTGCGGGTTGGCGGGCGAGGCGATGTAGAAGGCGACGGTGCGCGCCAGCGTCGCCTCGTCGATCGCATCGAGGTCGGGCAGGAAACCGTTCTCGACCGTCGTCGGCAGGTAGACCAGCTCGCAAGCGGCGGCGCGGGCCCCGGCGCCATAGACCGGGTAGAACGGGTTCGGCATCAGGATCGCCGGCTTGCCGGGACGCGGGCCGACATAGCGCGTGGCCGTAATTGCCGCGAAGAACAGCCCTTCGCGGCTGCCATTGAGAACGAGGACCTCGCTCTCGGGATCGACCGGACGGGGCAGGTTGAAGCGATGGCCGAGCCAGCTTGCGGCGGCTTTCCGGAACGGCTCGATGCCATTGTTCAGCGGATAGCGGCCGAAATCGGCGATGTGCTTTGCCAGCACCGGTCCGACGAAGTCGGGCACCGGGTGCTGCGGCTCGCCAACCGCGAGCGTAATCAAAGGCTTACCCGGCTGGTGTGGGACCAGGAGCTCGTTCAGCCGGACAAATGGCGAGCGTTCGGTATCAGAGCTTCCACTGCCCTGCGGCGCACGGGATGAAGCGGTCATAGCCATACGTTGGGCGCCAGCACTCTTGGAACTGCCGGTTGCAGATCGCACCGGCCGGAAGCGGTTCAGTTCACCATAGATAGGGCGAGGTTAAGACGCGATTAACCATCGGTCGGTCCCCCCGTCCAGTGCCGAATAATTGGCGCCGATAGGAGGGGGATGCGCGGCCACCGACGGTTCCGTTTCCCGGCATTTTAGGCAAGGCCGTCGCGCCCCATTAACCCCCTCCTCCAAGAAGGTTTTCGCGTTGGCGATTCGCTGGTCGCGCCGGTGTTATGGCTACAGGCGACAAGCGGGGGCGGTGTGTGACCATTCAGATTGCGACACATGGCGATGTGCTTCGCCATACAGCGAGGCGCGCGGCGATATCAGCGGGCCTGACCATCGTCATGACCGCATCGACGCTGCTGCTGCATCTCGGCACCGATTTCAGCGCCACGGTGAGCGTCGGCTACATCATCGGCTTCAGCCTGTGCATCGCGACTGCGATCTCGGCCTCGCTGTCCGGCGCGCTCAGCTACCGCTCGGCGCTTCTGATGCAGGAACTGACGCTGACCCGCCGCGAGCTCGCGCGCATCTCGCAGACCGACCAGCTCACCGGCCTCTTCAACCGTCGCGGCTTCGATGACGCGGCGGCGCTCGCGCTGACCTCGGCGCGCCAGCGCAGCGTGCCGGTGACGGTGTTTTTGTGCGACATCGATCACTTCAAGTCGATCAACGACCGCTTCGGCCATGACGCCGGCGACAAGGTGCTGGTCGAGGTCTCCGACGTGCTGCGGCAGCTCGCGCGGACCGAGGGCGTGCTGGTCGCGCGCTATGGCGGCGAGGAGTTTGCCGGCCTCATGGTCGGCGTCACTCGCGATCAGGCTGAACGACACGCGGAGGCGCTGCGCACGACCTGCGCGAGCCGCGAAATCCCGATCGGCGAGAATCTCGAGCGCGTCACCATCAGCCTCGGCTTCACGGTGTCCTGCGCCGATGCCGAGCTCGCTGAGTTGATCCGGATAGCCGACCGCGCGCTCTATGCTGCCAAGCGCCGCGGTCGTGATCGTGTTGTCGAGGCCGACGAGCGCGCGCTTGTGGCGGCGTGATCGCGTCTCTGCTGGTGGAATAGCGCGATTGGGCCGCGGGCTCGCTCAACCTCGCCCGCTTGCGGGGGAGGTCGGCGCGAAGCGCCGGGTGGGGGCGCTCTCCACATTGGGAGTATCGATTGCGGAGATACCCTCTCCCCAGCCCTCTCCCGCAAGCGGGAGAGGGAGCGCACCGACTTTGCGGTCTAGTGCGGTGGCAGCTTCTCGAACGTCGGCATCCCTTCGGGGATCTGGTGGAACTCCTGCTTGTCGCAGGTATAGATCGCGATCTGCGGCTTGAACTGCGCAGGGTCGTCCAGCGTGCCGACCTTCACGATCGCGGCCGGCAGGCCCGGTACCTTCGTCACCAGATGCGTGCCGCATTCGGCGCAGAATTCCCGTGTCACGGCGCGCGCGAGGTCCTTGCGCGTAAACTGCTTGGGCTGGCCGGTGATGTAGGTGAAGCCGGACGCCGGCATCGCGATGAAGGTGTTGGGCTCGCCGCCCGAGATGTACTGGCATTCGCGGCAATGGCATTGCGCCTGCATCATCGGATCGCCCTCGGCGACGTAACGCACCTCGCCGCAATAGCATCCACCTTCCAGCCGCATGACGACCTCCTTTGTTGTTCGTTGAGGTCGTTATTTCGGCGCCGGCCGGCTTGCTTGGCAAGTTTTTCTTTTGTGACACGGGCCAAAGAAGAAGCTGGCAAAAAGAAAGGGGCTCCAACTTGCGCTGGAGCCCCTCAACGGTCGGGGCATTGCCGGGTATGTGCCCAAACCGTAGTTCTGGATGCGATCTTCGTTCGAAGATCGCATCCGGGAGGAGAGCGTTACATGTTGTAAGCGCGTTCGGTGTGCTCGGTGATGTCGAGGCCTTCACGCTCGGTCTCGACATTGGCACGCAGGCCGACGATCACGTCGACGACCTTGTAGAGGATCGCCGAGCCGATGCCGGACCACACCAGCGTGGTGGAGACGCCCCAGATCTGGGAGATCATCTGTGCCGCGAAGTCGTAATCGGCAACCTTCGGCGGGATCGCGGTGTAGTCGATGATGCCCGCACCACCCAGCGCCGGGTTGACGAGGATGCCGGTGCCCAGCGCGCCGACGATGCCGCCGACGCAGTGCACGCCGAACACGTCGAGCGAGTCATCGTAGCCGAGGGCGTTCTTCACCACGGTGCAGAAGAACAGGCAGACGACGCCGACGACGAGGCCGAGCACGATCGCACCCATCGGGCCCGAGTAGCCGGCCGCCGGGGTTACCGCCACGAGACCCGCGACCGCGCCGGAGAGCGCGCCGAGCACCGAGGGATGACCCTTCACGATCCACTCCGCGAACATCCACGACAGCGCAGCGGCTGCGGTGGCGACGAAGGAGTTGGTCATGGCGAGGGCTGCGCCGCCGTTGGCTTCCAGGTTGGAGCCGGCGTTGAAGCCGAACCAGCCGACCCAGAGCAGCGAGGCGCCGATCATGGTCATGGTCAGCGAGTGCGGGGCCATCAGCTCCTTGCCGTAGCCGGTGCGCTTGCCGATCAGGAGCGCACCAACGAGACCGGCGATGCCGGCATTGATGTGCACCACCGTGCCGCCCGCGAAGTCGATCGCGCCCTTCTTGAAGACCCAACCAGCGTCGGCGTTGATCGCGTCGAGCTGGGCCTGGGCCGCCGTCTTCGCCGCCGCATCACCCGCAGCAGCCAGAGCCTTGGCGGCATCCTGGATCGCGTCCGGACCCGGCCAGTACCAGACCATGTGCGCGATCGGGAAGTAGATCAGCGTGACCCAGAGCGGGATGAACAGCGCGACCGCCGAAAACTTCATGCGCTCGGCAAAGGCGCCGACGATGAGGGCGGGCGTGATCGCCGCGAAGGTCATCTGGAAGCAGACATAGACGAGCTCCGAGATGTTGGCATCGACGCTGAAGGTCGCCACCTTCGAGTCCGTCGTGATGCCCATCATGAAGGCCTTGGAGAAGCCGCCGATGAAGTCGGAACCGCCGGTGAAGGCGAGGCTGTAGCCGTAGAGGGCCCAGAGCACGGTGACGACGCAGACCGTGTAGAACACCTGGGCGAGAACCGAGAGCATGTTCTTGGAGCGGACGAGGCCGCCATAGAACAGCGCAAGACCCGGGATCGTCATCAACAGCACGAGCACTGTCGATGTCAGCATCCAGGCGTTATCCCCCTTGTTGACCGTTGGCTCGGCGTAGGCTGCGGTCGCAGCGAACATGCCGACTGCGAGGGCGGCCAGTCCCGCGCCATAGGGACGCTTAAACGTCATTTCATTTTCTCCTGATTCGATAAAGGTTGAGCGCGAAATCAAAGTGCCGCGGCGTCGGCCTCGCCGGTGCGGATGCGGACCGCATGGTCGAGGTTGATGACGAAGATCTTGCCGTCGCCGATCTGTCCGGTTTTCGCAGCCGACGTGATGGCGTCGATGGTCTTGTCGACCTGCTCGGAGGCGACGGCGACTTCGATCTTGATCTTGGGCAGGAAGCTCACGGCGTATTCGGCGCCGCGATAGATTTCCGTATGGCCCTTCTGCCGGCCGTATCCCTTGACTTCCGTCACCGTGAGACCGTGAACGCCGATGGCGGTCAGGGCGTCACGGACTTCTTCCAGCTTGAATGGCTTGATAATCGCCATAACAATTTTCATGGGTCCTATCCCCGCTTGGGCCCGGTCCGGACGTGGCCGGGCGTTCTCGACTGGTTCACCACGAGGAGAAGCTTCACACCGCGGGCACAGCCGGGCCCTGAGAATCAAATGCCGTGCCAGATCGATGTCGTTGCCTAACGGACTATGAATGCGACGCTTTTCCCGCTTTGCGGATGTCACGCTGCACTGCGCTAATAGGTCGCGCCTAAAACATAATCACGTCTGCTCAAATCGAATGCAGAACAGGCTGCCGACACAATGTTGCTCACGTGTCAGGCAGGGAAACGGTATTTTGATACGTGAGAGCGCCTACCGGAGCGCCGCGTCGTGCCGGAAAATGTCGGGTCTTCCAATTCGTGCTCACGCGTGATGCGCAAGCGCGCGACCAGCGCGACCGGGCTGAAGCTCGCAAGCTCCGCTGAGCATGGAACAGCCGGACGGTAGCGGCTGAAGGGCCCTATCGGACCATCAGGTGGCGTCGCGTTCCGCAAAAACCCTGTCGATCAGTCCCCATTCGACCGCCTGCTGCGCGTTCATGAAGTGGTCGCGATCCAGGGTCCGTTCCACCTCCTGCTCAGGGCGCCGGCAATGTTGTGCATAGAGCCGGATAATGCGCCGCTTGGTTTCCTGCATTTCGGTGGCATGGATCAGGATGTCAGACGCCTGGCCCTGAAAGCCGCCGAGCGGCTGATGCACGTGGAGGCTCGCATTGGGCAGCGCGGCGCGGTGACCGGGCTCGCCGGCCATCAGCAGGAACGACCCCATGGAGCGCGCCGTGCCCATGCATAGCGTATGAACCGGCGCCTTGATGAACTGCATGGTGTCGTACATCGCAAGTCCGCTGGTGACCACGCCGCCATAGGAATTGATGTAGAGATTGATCGGCTTGTTCGGGTTCTCCGCCTCCAGGAACAGCAGCTGCGCGCAGACGAGCCCGGACATTGCATCATTGACTTCGCCGTTGAGGAAGATGATGCGCTCGCGCAGGAGCCGGGAGTAGATATCGAAGGATCGTTCGCCGCGGCTGGACTGTTCGACGACCATAGGGACGAGCTGCAGCATGTCGCGCATCGGCGACCTCCATTTCCGTAGGTGATGAAGTCGTTCTGCTTGCTAACGCGCGATGAGATCAGGCCGCGCGCATCAGGCAGCAGTTGGTGTTGGCCGCCTGCGGCCGCTTTGCTCTGATGTCGCAGGCTTCCTGGATGATGCGAAACCGGGTGCCGCCAGCCTTGTTCGGTTCGATCCTGAAGGTGACGTGGCTTTCTCGAAACGGGGGCTCGGACTCGCGGAGCCGGTAACGCACCTCTTCGCCCGTGACCGACGATTCGGGCTCGGCGCCCGCGAGGTCGCAATCCGGCAGCCAGCGTTCGCGCAGCGCCGGAATGGTCACGGCGCGCCAGACCTTTGCAGGCGGCGCATCGAAGTCATATTCAAGCACCAGGGCTGCGTCGGGCTGATCAGGCTTCGCTGCATCGCTCATTGATCCATGTCCTTCAAGAGATCGGCGAGCGCTTCCATGCGCTTCGGCCAGTAGGCGCGGTAGCGCGCAAGCCATGTCCCGATGGTGGCGATGCCGTCCGGATCGACCTCGTAGTTCACAAATCGGCCCTGCCGCTGTTCGCGCACGAGACCTGCTGCACGCAGAACCGCAAGATGCTGCGACATCGCCGGTTGGCTGATCTCCAATCCGTCGCGCAGCGCGCTGGCATTGAGGCTTCCGCCAGCGAGCTTTTCAAAGACCTTTCGGCGCGTCGGGTCGGCCAGCGCCTTGAAGATATCGGCTTCGAGCATGGCAATACATAAGCATACACTTATGTGTTGCGCAAGCCCGAAGCGGGCTCACCCTGGCCAGTGCTTCGAGCGACCCGCAAGGAGCTACTGCAACGCCTCGCCGTGCTGGGAAATGTCGAGGCCTTCCAATTCGTGCTCACGCGAGACGCGCAAGGGGACGAACAGGGCGACCAGCCTCAGCAGGATGAAACTCGCACCCGCCGACCAGACGAAGGTGACGGCAACCCCGTAGAGCTGGATCAGGAGCTGCTGCGGCTGGCCCTCGATCAGGCCGGCGGTGCCGCCGATCGCGCTGGTCGCGAACACGCCGGCGAGCAGCGTGCCGGTCAGGCCGCCGATGCCGTGAACGCCGAACACGTCGAGCGAATCGTCATATTTGAAGCGGAGCTTCAGCCAGGTGCAGGCCCAGTAGCAGACCGCCCCGGCGATGATGCCGATGACGATGCCGTGCCAGGGCGCGACGAAGCCGGACGCCGGCGTGATGGTGCCGAGGCCGGCGACCGCGCCCGAGATCATGCCGAGCACCGAGGGCTTGCGCCGCGTCGACCATTCGATCGCGCCCCAGGTCACGGCGCCCGAGCAGGCCGCAAGATGCGTGGCGATGATGGCCATCACGGCGTGTGAATTGGCCGCCAGCGCCGAGCCGCCGTTGAAGCCGAACCAGCCAACCCACAACAGTCCGGTACCCATCACCGCAAGCGAGAGATCGAACGGCGACAGGTTCTCCGTGCCATAACCGTGACGGCGTCCCATCACCATCGCAGCTACGAGGCCCCCGGTGCCGGCGGAGAGATGCACGACGAGACCGCCGGCGAAATCCAGGACGCCCATGCTGGCGAGGAAGCCGCCGCCCCAGATCCAATGCGCCAGCGGAACGTAGACGAAGATGAACCAGCCGATCGAGAACACCAGATAGGCGGAGAATCGCATGCGGTCGGCGACGGAGCCTGCGACCAGCGCCACGGTGATGATGGCAAAGGTCATCTGGTAGAGCATGAAGAGCGCTTCCGGAATCGTCTTCGCGGCCGGGTTCACGCTGTCCAGGGTCATGCCGGCGAGGAACCAGCGGTCGAGCGAGCCGAGCCATGGGCCGTCGCCGACGAAGGCCAGCGAGTAGCCAAACGCGACCCAGAGGATCGAGATCAGCGTCACTGCGGCGAGACTCTGCGCCATGGTCGCAAGCACGTTCTTCTTGCGCACCATGCCTGAGTAGAACAGCGCAAGCCCCGGGATCGTCATCATCAGCACCAGCGCGGTGGCGACGATCATCCAGGCGGTGTCGGCGCTGTTGATCTCGCTCGTCGCGGCGTGCGCCGGCGTCACCAGTGAGATCGCGGACATCAGTCCGATCGGCACAGCCATGGCGGCTGCGCGGCGCAAAGTGGCCGCCATGTCGTTTCCCCCAGTATGGAAAGCGAACGCGCGCTATGGCGTCATTGCCCGGCGCGTTTCAGATAAGAGTTCTTCTCACAACGTCACAAGCACTCCACCTCATCCCGAGGAGCGCGCTTGCGCGCGTCACTAAGGATGGCCGCGGGTATCGTCCGGGGACGCGCGTTCCGCGCTCCTCACCATGAGGGGCTGGCGACCAGTCAAACTTACAACGCGTCGCTGTCGGTCTCGCCGGTGCGGATGCGCAGTGCGTGATCGATCGGCGTGACGAAGATCTTGCCGTCGCCGATCTGCCCGGTGCGCGCCGTCGAGGTGATGACGCTGACGGCCTTGTCGGCGATGTCGGAGGGGACCGCGATTTCGATCCTCAGCTTGGGCAGGAAGTTCACGACATATTCGGCGCCGCGATAGATTTCGGTATGGCCCTTCTGGCGGCCGTAACCCTTCACTTCGGTGACGGTCATGCCGTGCACGCCGATCGCCGTCAGCGCCTGGCGGACCTCATCGAGCTTGAAGGGTTTGATGATCGCGACGACGAGTTTCATGGTCAGGCCTGTTTCCCCGGGGGCTTCGCCACACAATACGCAGTTGGCGCTGCGTCAATCTGGCATCTTTCTGGGCAAATGGCATAAAAATGTTGCAGGTTGAAGAGGGAAAAAGGCGGGTCCACGAGGACCGCCGCCTCTGTACAGAGCAGCCGGTCGTCCTCCACAATGCATTTTTGGCATGGATGCGGTGAACCGAACCGTTCCGGCCGGTACAAAAGTATGTTTGAGATAGGGGGCATTTCATGGCGAGTTGGTTCTACGCAGCCGAAGGCAAGCAACAGGGGCCCTATCCGGAAGGGCAATTCCGGGATCTCATTGCCCAGGGCGTGGTCCGCCCGGACACGCTGGTGTGGACCGAGGGCATGGCGGGCTGGCAGAAGGCTGCCGAAATCCCGGGATTGATGGCTGGCGGCGGCGCGCCGCCGATCATTCCCGCGGGCGGACCGCCCACGATGGCCTCCGCCGGGGGCTATAGCGGCGGCGGTTACAGCGCTGGTGGCTCTGCGCTCTCGATCGATTTCGACATCCTGGAGTTCACCTGGCGCTCCATCGTCTTGCTGATCGGCATGGTCCTGGTCATCCCGGCGCCGTGGGTGTTCGTCTGGTACACGCAGTGGATCGTGTCCTGCGTGAAGGTTCCGGGACGGCCGAATCTCAGCTTCACCGGCAATGCGATGACGCTGGTGCCCTGGTATTTCGGCTTCGTCGTTCTGTTGATCGCCGTCAACTTCATCGGCATCCAGCTGCTCAACACTCTGGTCTCCATCTTCGAGATCGTGCTGGCATGGCTGCTGATCAAATGGATGGTCGCGAACCTCGCCTCCAACGGGCAGCCGCTCGGCCTCAGCTTCACCGGCTCGGTCTGGGCCTATATCGGCTGGAACCTGCTGTTCGCGATCTCCATCATTACCATCATCGGCTGGGCGTGGGTCGCGGTGGCCCAGATCCGCTGGATGTGCCGCAGCATCGAGGGCACGCGGCGCGACATCGTGTTCAGGGGCACCGGGCTCGAGATGCTCTGGCGCGGGATCGTGACCGCCATCCTCTGCTTCTTCATCATCCCGATTCCCTGGATGTATCGCTGGATGATGGGCTGGCTGGCGTCGCAGACCGAGCTCGCGCCGAAGGGGTCGGTCTAGAGCATCAGCCCTTCCGCTCGCGCACCGAGCCTTCCTGTGCGACGGAAGCCACCAGCGTGCCGTCGGGCTTGAAGATCAGGCCGCGGGTCAAGCCGCGGCCTGATTGCGCACTCGGCGAATCCTGCGAATAGAGCAGCCATTCGTCGGCGCGGAACGGGCGGTGAAACCACATCGCGTGGTCGAGGCTCGCCGGCATCATGCGCTTGTCGAACAACGTGCGGCCGTAGCGCGCCATCACCGCATCGAGCAGCGAGAAGTCCGATGCATAGGCCAGCGCGCACATGTGCAGCGCCGGATCGTCCGGCAGTTTTGCTGCTGTCTTGATCCAGACGTGGATGCGGCCGTCCTCGATCTTCTGGCCGAAATAGCGGCCGATCTCGACTGGCCGCAGCTCGATCGGGCGGTCGGATTCGTAGTAGCGGCGGATGAAGTCCGGCATCTCGCGGAACATCGGTTGCTTCGCGACTTCCTCGGCCGTGAGTTTTTCCGGCGGCGGCACGTCGGGCATCTTGTCCTGATGATCGAAAGCGCCCTCCTCCTCCGCATGGAACGAGACCATGATCGAAAAGATTGCATTGCCGTGCTGGATCGCGGTGACACGCCGCGTCGAATAGCTCTTGCCGTCGCGCAGCCGTTCGACCTGGTAGATGATCGGCACCTGCGGGTCGCCCGGCAGGATGAAATAGCAATGCAGCGAATGCGGCAGCCGGCCCTCCACCGTGCGGCAGGCCGCAACCATCGCCTGCCCGATCACCTGCCCGCCGAACACCCGCTGCCAACTCGTCTTCGGGCTGTTGCCGCGGAACAAATTCACCTCGAGCGGCTCGATATCGAGGATTGAGATGAGGTCGATCAGGCTTTTGGACATGATGGCGCTTTCAAGGTGTCGTCATTCCGGGGCATCGCGTAACGATGAAGGCGGAATCTCGAGCCGAAACCTCCAGATTCCGGGTTCGCCAACCACGTCGGCTGTTGCCGACTTGGTTAACTTAACAAGCCGAACTCGGGTAAACCCGAGTTCGGGTCGCGCGCCCCGGAATGACCGCGAGGAACGGCCCTTGGTTCACCGCCCTGTTTCGCCCAGCTCAAGTCTGCTAGCAAGGCCAAGAGTTAGCCGGGATTCAGGGTATGTCAGTACAGGGTAGCATTGTCATCGGCGGCGGCGCATTTGCAGGGCTCGCGCTCGCGCTGGCGTTGCGCCAGGGCTTGGGTGCCGAAATTCCGGTGATCGTCGCCGATCCGGCGCTCGCCACACGGCCGAGCCGCGACCCGCGCGCCACCGCCATCGTCGCGGCCTGCCGCCGGCTGTTCGAGGCGATCGGGACCTGGGACGAGGTCAAGGGCGGCGCGCAGCCGATCCTCGACATGGTCGTGACCGATTCAAAGCTTGAGGACGTCACCCGTCCGGTGTTCCTGACCTTCGCCGGCGATGTCGAGCCCGGCGAGCCCTTTGCTCACATGATCGAGAACCGCCAGCTCATCGACGTGCTGGTCAAGCGGGCCGAGGCCGAAGGCATCGATCTTCGCGCCACCCCTGTTGCGTCCTACGACGCGCGCCCTGACGGCATCGACGTGACGCTCGGCGATGGCAGCGTGGTCGCGGCGAGCCTGCTGATCGCCGCCGACGGCGCCAAGTCAAAGCTGCGCGAGCGCGCCGGCATCGCCACCCATGGCTGGGAGTACGATCAATCCGGCATCGTCGTCACCGTCGGCCATGAGCGCGATCATGAGGGTCGCGCCGAGGAGCATTTCCTGCCCGCCGGCCCCTTCGCGATCCTGCCGCTCACGGGAAAACGCTCCTCGCTGGTGTGGACCGAGGGCCGCACCGAGGCCGCGCGCATCACGGCGCTGAGTGAAGACGAATTCCACAGCGAGCTCGAGCAGCGCTTTGGCCTGCATCTCGGTGAGATCAGGGCAATGGACAAGCCGCGCGCATTTCCGTTGTCCTATTTCGTCGCCCGCTCCTTCATCGCCGAGCGCCTCGCGCTGGTCGGCGATGCCGCGCATGTCATCCATCCCATCGCGGGCCAGGGCCTCAATATGGGCCTGAAGGATGTCGCGGCACTCGCCGAAGTGGTCGTCGATGCCGCGCGGCTCGGCATGGATATCGGCCAGAGCGATGTGCTCGAGCGCTATCAGCGCTGGCGGCGCTTCGACACCATGGCGATGGGGGTCGCGACGAATTCGCTGAACTTCCTGTTCTCCAACAAGTCCACCCTGCTGCGCACCGTGCGCGACATCGGCCTCGGCATCGTCGATCGCGCCCCGCCTTTGAAGAATCTCTTCATCCGCCAGGCCGCCGGCCTCACCGGTGAAGTGCCGAAATTGTTGAAGGGCGAGGCGTTGTAGGGTTCGCGCGTCCCACACTCTCCGCTGTCGTCCCGGACAAGCGCAGCGAAGCGGAGCGCAGATCCGGGATCCATAACCACAGGGAGGAGTTTGGCGAAGACTCGTGGTTACCAATTTCGCGCCACAACCACTCCCTGGGGTTATGGGTCCCGGCCTTCGCCGGGATGACACCGAATGTTTGGAGCGGCTCTCGCGCGATTGCGCCGGCACCTCTCTCAATCAATCTTCCGCGCCTCCTCCGGCAGCATGATCGGGATGCCGTCGCGGATGGGATAAGCGAGCTTGGCGGAGCGCGAGATCAGCTCCTGCTTGGCGGCGTCGAATTCGAGCGGCCCCTTGGTCAGCGGGCACACCAGGATCTCCAGAAGCTTGGGATCGACGGTGGCTTCGGGGCGTTCGGTTGGCGTGGTCATAAATGGTCTCCGGCGGTGGTCCAGCCCTAAGGCATGATCCGGAAAAGTGTGAAGCGGCTTTCCGAGAAGATCATGCTCAAACGACAACCTAAAGCGCGATGATGATTCATCCTGATCTCATCGCGCTTTAGCACAGAAAGCTGCGGCGTGTCGCCGCATACGGATGCCGGGTGCTGCGTAATTCCCGGTGCAACCAGGCTTTCTGCGCGGCGTCATAACTTAGAATAGCTGTAGAGTAAGTCCCTTTGCGAGGGCGCCGCCTAGCCGCCAGCGCCGATTTTTGGTTTGCAGGACGGCAGGCAGCGCGGCATGCGCTTGCCATCGATTTCGACCATTCCAAAGCCCTAGGACACGCCGATCCATGTTTGCTTCGCTTAACCCAAGGTCTTTCGCCCTCGCTGCGCTCTGCGTCGCTGCGCTGCTGCCGCTCGTAGCCGCGAACGCGCAGCAGGCGACCGAACTCCAGATCGCCTATGATGGCGCGTTCCAGCCGAACGAGCTGCGCGCACCGGCCGGCAAGCCGATCACCGTCAAGGTCAAGAACAACACCGCCAAGGCGATGGAGTTCGAGAGCAAGACGCTCAAGGTCGAGAAGGTGATTCCGTCGAAGGGCGAAGCCGTCGTCAACGTCCGCGCCCAGAAGGCCGGCCGCTACGAGTTCTTCGACGAGTTCAACGAGAAGGCGCGCGGCACGCTCGTCGTCGAATAAGGTTCAGTTCGTGCTCGCCGCGCTCATCATCGTCTTCCGCGAAGTCTTCGAGGCCGGTCTGATCATCGGCATCGTGCTCGCGGTGACGCGTTCGGTTAAGCATCGCAATCGCTGGATCGCCGGCGGCGTGCTGGCGGGCGTTCTGGGCGCATGCGTGGTCGCGGCGTTCGCGGGCGCCCTGTCGCAGCTCTTCGAAGGCATGGGGCAGGAGCTGTTCAACGCGGCGATCCTTGGCGTCGCCGTGATCATGCTGACCTGGCACAACGTCTGGATGGCGCGACACGGCAAGGAGATGGCGGGCGAATTGCGCGCTGTCGGCCAGGCGGTGGCCGAAGGATCCAAATCGCTGCTGGCGCTGGCGGTCGTGGTCGGGGTCGCGGTGCTGCGCGAAGGCAGCGAGGTGGCGCTGTTTCTCTATGGCGTTGCCGCGTCCGATGGCGGCACGGCGATGAACCTGTTGCTCGGCGGCCTGCTCGGCCTCGTGCTCGGCGGCGCGGTGTGCCTCCTCACCTATTTCGGCCTCTTGCGGATTCCGCCGCGCGCGCTGTTCACGACCACGACGGTGCTCATCACCCTGCTCGCGGCCGGCATGGCCGCGCAGGCGGTCTCGTTCCTCGAACGCGCCAACTGGCTCACCGCACTCGATACGGTGGTGTGGGACACGAGCTGGCTTCTCTCCGAGGACAGCATCCTGGGCCGCACCCTGCACACGCTCATTGGTTACACCGACCAGCCGACCGCGATGCAGCTCGTGATCTACGCTGCCGTCGTCCTGGTCACGATCGCCTTGATGCGGCTGGTCGGATCCGAGCCGCCCCGGCGCGCGATCGCCGCAGGCTGAGCAGCTCGAGACCAACCGCAAGAGCTCATCGTGCGGCAATCCGCAGGAGCTCGTCGAGTGCGGCCTGTTGCTTGTCCGCCGGCAGCGTCTGGTCCGAAAGGGCAAAGCCGAAGAAGGCCCAGAACAGGATCTGCGCCCGGGGGCGTGCGACCTCCTCAGCGAGACCGGCCTGCTTCAAGAGGCTCTCGATATAGTCGAGCCTGCGGCGATCGACTGCGACGACTGCGGCGCGCGCCCGCGCATCGTTGGCAGCCCAGCTCCGTACCGCCTTTTCCAGCATGAGCTTGCTGCCGAAGGTCAACTTCAGCAGTACGGCGAGCGGCTCCGCACCCCTGCTCTCGCTCTTGTTCTCGCTCTTGGCCGCCTCGACGGCTGCGATGATCTGTTCGGTGGCGACTTCGCGCCAGCGCGAGAGGATGGCGGCATGGAACGCGGCGAGATCCGCAAAGTGCCAATAGAAGCTGCCGCGGGAAACCCCCATCGCCTTGGCCAGTGGATCGGCTTTCAGCGCCGTGAAGCCGCTTTTTGCCAGCGTCTTCAGGCCCAGATCGACCCAATCCTGCGCCGAGAGCTGATCGGCCATCGGTTCCCACCTCCCATGATGCCGCACCATACACAACTGTATTGACAGGCGCCAGCGCCTCTCGCTATAACGACCATACATCACTGTATGGTCTATGATGGAGATGCCAATGCGCGATCTGCTTCTGCAAGCGGCGGGCGTCATCGCGATCCTGGTCACAATTGGCCACGCCGTGCTCGGCGAGACCCAAGTCTTTGCCCGCGCCACGATCGAGCCGCCGCGGTTGCGAACGCTCATCCGCCTGGTCTGGCAGGCCGGTACGGTGGCGTGGTTTGCCGGCGGCGTGCTTCTGATTGCCGCACCCTGGATGGGATCGGACGCCGCGCGACACTGGATCATCGCAACGCTCGCGGTGGTGTTCGGATTCGCCGCCATCGCCAACGCGCTGGCGACGCGGACCGTGCACCCCGGCTGGATCGGGATGAGCGCCGTGGTCGCGCTGGCGGTTGCGGGCTATTAGCGGTGTCGCGATGGAGCAGCGCAACCATTCCGATGCCGGCTTTGATCTCCGGCATCTCGCCGCCATCAATGCGTGGGCCAACTTCAATCTGCGCGCAGGCTTCGAGGTCGTCGCGGCCGCAAACGGTGAAGCTGAAATCCGCATGAAATGGGACGACAGCTTCACGCAATATTCCGGACATCTCCACGCCGGCATGATCGCGGCCCTCCTCGACACGGCCTGTGGGTTCGCCGCAGCCACAAAGGTCGGTTCGGTGACCGCATCGCATTTCTCGATGAACTGCATGAAGCCGGCGATGGGTAGCGCTCTCGTTGCCAAGGGCAGAATGCTGCGCGCCGGGAGTAGGCAGATCTTTGCCCGGGCGGAACTCTTTACCGAGGACCGGTTTGGAAACATTTCGCTGGTCGCAACCGGCGAAACCATTCTCGTTCGCTTCCGTGACCAAGATGGCGACCGAGATGAGGAGTGATACATGCCATTGACGCTCGTTACCGGCGGCACGGGGCATTTGGGCCAGGACATCGTCGATCGCCTCGTCTCCTGCGGACATCGCGTCCGCGTCCTTGCAAGAACGCCGGGCTCCCGTTCAGACGTCGAATGGGCGGTCGGCGATCTCGTAACAGGCGCGGGGTTGAGGGAAGCGCTGCACGGTGTCGACACCGTCATCAATGCAGCGACCTACTCGCCGATCGCGCGCCGGGGCGGCTTCAGGCCGGTGGATTTCTTCAGCTCGCCTTCCGCCGTCGACGTCGAGGGCACCGAGCGGCTCTTGTCGCTGTCGCGCAACCAATCCGTCCGGCACTTTCTCCACGTCTCGATCGTCGGCCTCGATGAGGCGACGTTGCCCTATGCCCGCGTCAAGCTCGCCGGCGAAAAGCTCGTCCGCAGTTCCACGCTGTCATGGTCCGTCGTTCGCGCAATGCCGTTCTATTACCTGCTCGACAAACTGCTGGCCCGACAGGCCTGGCTTCCGGCCTGGCCCATGCCGACGACGGTGTTCAATCCGGTCGATACGTCTGATGTCGCCGACTACATCGTGACCTGCGCCTTCGATGGTGCGCGTGGAGCACGAGCGGAGATCGGCGGTCCCGAAGATCGCAGCCTTGCCGAGTTCGCGCGCCAGTATCTGCACGCGCGTGGTTTCCACCGGAGGATCCTGCCGATATCATTGTCGGAAACGCGAGCTCGCGGCATGGGCTTTGTCGTCAGCCAGGGCGTGCGCGGCAAATTGTCTTGGGCGGACTGGCTGCGCCGGCAATATCCGGACGTTCGCCGCGCGGCTTGACGCCGCGAGCACTACTGCAGCGGCGGATCGCCGCTCGTGCGCTTCTTGGCGAGGTCCATCTCGGTGACGGCGATCAGGATTTCGGCGCGGGTCTTGAGGTCGGGCGCTTCCAGCATCGCCTGCTTTTCCGCCGGACCGTAGGGCGACATCATCGCCAGCGCATTGACCAGCGCCTCGTTGGGTGCGCTCTCGACGCCTTCCCAGTCGACCTTGAGGTTGTTGGCCTTCAGAAAGTCGGCCAGCGCCACCAGGAGCGCATCGCGGTTGACCGCGTCCTCGCCCTTGCGGGCGGTGAAATCATCCGTGAAGGCGAAGAAGTTCACCTTGCACTGCCGGTAGGATGTCAGCACCTCGAGCTCCTGGACCACCTTGAAGCGCGCAATCCCGGTGAGCTCGAGGATGTAGCGGCCGTCGCCGGACTCGGCGAGCTGGGTGATGCGGCCGACGCAGCCGACGTTGAACAGCACCGGCTTGTCCGAATTCTTCGGCGAATGCGCCACGTCAGGCTGGATCATGCCGATCAGGCGATGGCCGTCGCGAAGTGAGTCGTCGACCATCGACAGGTAACGCGGCTCGAAGATGTTGAGCGGCATCTGCCCGCGCGGCAGCAGCAATGCGCCGGGCAGCGGAAACACCGGGATGATCTCGGGAAGATCGGCGGGCCCGCGATATTCGATGTTGATCGGCATACCCCGGTCCCCCGCTGGTTCACATGGCGCCAATCGCCTCAGAGCATGATCCGGAAAAAGATCACGCTCCAACAACTAAGAAAACAGGATGGTCGACAGCCGCTTGCGACCCTCGACGGTCGCATCGTCGGCGCCGCCCCAGGCCTCGAAGAACTGGATCAGCTGCTTGCGTGCGCCATCATCGTTCCATTTGCGGTCGCGCTTGACGATCTCGAGCAGCTGGTCGGTTGCCGCCGCCCGGTCGCCTTGCGCATTGAGCGCGGTCGCAAGATCGAACCGCGCCTGATGGTCGAGCGGGTTGGCGGCGACTTTCTGTTCCAGCTCCGCGACCGGCCCGAGCGACTCCGCCTGCTCGGCGAGATCGATCGCGGCCTGCACCGCCTTGACCGCCGCATCGCCGTGCTTGGACTCCGGCACCATGGCGAGCGTCTGCTTGGCCTGCTCGATGGCACCCGACGTGACGTAGCATTTCGCAAGGCCCGCGAGCGCGGCGATGTTGGTCGCATCGTGCGACAGCGCCTCGGCATAGATCTGCGCAGCAGCCGCGACGTCGCCCTCAATGAGCACGGCGTCTGCTTCCTTCACGATCTCCGCGACGTTGACCTCGCCCGGCGCGGTGACACCCTTGGTCAGGCGCTCGATGAAGGCGTTGACCTGGCTCTCGGGCACCGCGCCCATGAAGCCGTCGGCCGGCTGGCCGTTGACGAAGGCGATCACGGCCGGGATCGACTGGATGCCCATCTGGCCCGGAATCGCCGGGTGCTGGTCGATGTTCATCTTGACCAGCTTGACCTTGCCCTTGGCCGCCTTGACCGCCTTTTCCAGTACCGGGGTCAGTTGCTTGCATGGGCCGCACCACTCCGCCCAGAAGTCGATCAGCACCGGCTGGCGCTTCGATTCCTCGATGACGTCCTTCACAAAGGTCTGGGTGGTCGTGTCCTTGATCAGATCGGGCGCAGCCTGGCCCGCCGCTCCGTTGCCCTGGTCAATGATCGTCACGGAAGTCCTCTCGTCTGATGTCCGGAAAGGCGGCTCTTTAGCACGACGCCGTCCCATATGCTGCTGTCCCGGCTCCTAAATTGGGCCGGGACGGCCGAATTTCAATCCGTGGTAAGCGATTCGGTGGTTCCTGGGCGTTTCCGGGGGCTTTCGACCCGATTCGGGGCTCATTTAGGTCCCCGAAAGCGAATTGATGCCACGGGTAGCTGTTGCATTCGCCGCCCGCTTTTGGCATACGACAGCCGTTGCCGGCGCGTCATGCGACCGACACAGGACGCGGGTGTAGCTCAGTGGTAGAGCACGACCTTGCCAAGGTCGGGGTCGAGGGTTCGAGCCCCTTCGCCCGCTCCAATTTCTCCCAGCGTCAAGCCTGACAGGACCGGATCGCCTTCGGGCGGCTCCATCCGGCACGTACGTTGGACGCGCAATGACAATCCTGGTCACCGGCAGCGCAGGCCATCTCGGGGAAGCCATTCTCCGGACGCTTCGCGCGCAGGGGTCTACTGTGCATGGGGTTGATTTGAAGAAATCGGAGTTCACCGATCAGGTGGGCTCGATCGCCGATCCCGGCTTCGTGCAGGCCGCGATGGCAGGCGTCACCGCCGTCATCCATACCGCCACCCTGCACAAGCCGCATGTCGCCACGCATTCCAGGCAGGACTTCATCGACACCAACGTCACCGGCACGCTCAACCTGCTCGAGGCGGCGGCCGCCGCCGGCGTGAAGGGCTTCGTCTTTACCAGCACTACCAGCGCGTTCGGCTCGCAGCTCCGGCCCGAAGCGGGGAACTCCGCCGTCTGGGTCACCGAGGATCTGCCGGCGGTGCCGAAGAACATCTACGGCACCACCAAGCTGATGGCGGAGAATCTGTGCGAGCTGTTTGTCCGCGAGAGCGGGCTTCCCGTCATCGTCTTGCGAACCTCGCGCTTCTTTCCGGAGGAGGACGACGATCCCTCGGCGCGGGCGAGCTTTGCGACCGAGAACGCGCAGGCCAATGAGCTGCTCTATCGCCGGCTGGATATAGCGGACGCTGTCAGCGCCCACCTCCTCGCCGTCGAGCGCGCCCCTAACATCGGCTTCGCGCGCTACATCGTGTCGGCGACGAGCCCGTTCACGCAAAGCCACCTCGCTGCCCTGGCCGAGGACGCCGCGCGTGTCGTGCATACGCTCTATCCCGATTGCGCAAAACTTTACGCGGCGCGGGACTGGCGCCTGTTTCCAACCATCGACCGTGTCTACGTCAACGATCGCGCGCGCCGCGAGCTGGGCTGGCGGCCGGCATTCGACTTTGCCCACGTGTTGAGCAGCCTGCGCGAGAACCGCGATTTTCGCAGCGCGCTGGCGCGTCAGGTGGGCTCAAAAGGTTACCATGACACCGTCTTCGATCGCGGGCCTTATCCCGTAGTCTCATAATTCTCACCGCGCGCACGCGAGCGTTGCTTGTGAAATAGTCGCTCGCCCTGTGATTCCGCGTTGCAGCGAGAACGGGCATACTCGCGTGACACGCCCGCAGAGAAGTTCTCTCTCAATTTTTATTGAGGCTGATCGCGACACGCTAGCCACGCTTCTCAGCGCTTGCAGATGTGCTAACCTTTTCGTGTCTGCCTCCGTCGACAGACTCCGAACTTCGCCTCTCGAATAGCAAAACAATAACGGTGTGGCCGCCACGGCCGCCTTAGGGGAGTGACGCGATGACATCCATATTCCATCGATCCATCTTTGCGTTTGCGGCGGTTGCCCTGCTCGCGGGGACAAGCGTCGTGAATGCGCAGCAGCAGCAGGACAAGAACCGGGCGCTGAAGAAATACGAATCCGGCACCAAGGAGTTCTGGACGCATCCGCCGGATGACTGGTTCCTGGGGGATGAGACCGAGGCGCAGAAAGGTCTTGCGCCGCCGTCCGGGCCGCCGACCGGCGCCTCTGAGGCCGAGCTCGCCAACATCGTGAAGAAGATCAAGCTGCCGGCGGGCTTCAAGATCGAGGTCTGGGCGCCCGGCGTTCTCGCCGCGCGGCAGATGGCCTGGGGTGACAAGGGCACGCTGTTCGTCGGCTCGTTCGGCCTCGGCAACGTCTATGCGATCAAGGACAATGGCGGCAAGCGCGAGGTCAAGACCGTTCTCAAGGGTCTGAACATGCCGACCGGCCTCGCCTTCAAGGACGGCGCGCTCTACGTCATCGCCGTCGACAAGCTGATCCGCTACGACGACGCGGAAGCCAACTTCGACAATCTCGGCCAGGGCAAGGTCGTCTATGACGACATGCCGTCCTACGCCGCACACGGCTGGAAGTACCTCGCGGCCGACAAGGACGGCTGGTTCTACATTCCGTTCGGACCGCCCTTCAACGTCGGCATTCCGCCGACCAGCGTCTCGCAGATCAGGCGCGTCGATCCGAAGACCGGCAATGCCGAGACCTGGGCGCTCGGCGTCCGCAACTCGGTCGGCGGCGACGTCGATCCGCGCAGCGGCAAATACTGGTTCACCGAGAACGCGCGTGACTGGATCAGCGATGATCTACCCAGCGACAAGCTGAACATGATCTCCAAGATCGGCGAGCATTTCGGCTATCCCTATTGTCACCAGGGCGATCTACCGGATCCGAAATTCGCGATGGGCCACAAGTGCTCGGAGTTCACGCCGCCCGTGCTGAATCTCGGCGCGCATGTCGCTCCGCTCGGGATGAAGTTCTACACCGGCGACCAATTCCCCGCCGAGTACAAGAACAACATCCTGATCGCCGAGCACGGCTCCTGGAACAGGCACAAGTACCAGGGCGCGCGCATCGTGCGCGTGATCGTCGGGCCCGACGGCAAGAATCCCAAGCAGGAAGTGTTCGCCTCCGGCTGGCTCGAAGGTGACCAGGGCTATCTTGGCCGTCCCGACGACATCGTCCTCGCCAAGGATGGCTCGATCCTCGTCGCCGACGATTGGGCCGGCGCGATCTATCGCATCAGCTACAGCAAGAAGTAGCGCGACGTGACGAGGGGCTGCGGTGGCCGGCGCGGCGGCCGCAGCCCTTGTTTTTGAGTTTTGGTCTTTAAGTCCTGGACAGTGTCGTTCCGGATTGCGCGCCGCTTGCGCGCAAGTCCGGAACCCATAACCACGACTTGGGGTTATGGATTCCGGGCTCGCCCTTCGGGCTCCCCGGAATGACGAGCCTGTTAGAGCGGAATCCTGCGATCATGTACCGGCAGTTTGCTTCTCACGCGATCATCGCACTTGCGCTCACCGCGCTTGCCACTATTCCCTTCGCGCACGCTGCCGACGTGAAGGAGAAAGCGGCAGTCTGCGCCGCCTGTCACGGCGACAACGGCATCTCGCAGACCGAGAACATCCCCTCGCTTGCCGGCCAGCCCGATCAGTTCTTGCAGTGGCAGCTCGTGTTCTTTCGCGCCGGCTCGCGCAAGAACGAGCAGATGCAGCCGATCGCGGAACAGATTGCCAACGAGGACATCCGCAGTCTCGGCGCCTATTTTTCGCAGCTCACGCCGCCGAAAGGCCCGGAGGACAAGGATCCCGACCTGTCGAAAAAGGGCAAGGAAGCAGCCATCGGTCGCCGCTGCGCCTCATGCCACACCGACAGCTATGCCGGCACCAAGGCCGTCGCCCGCCTTGCCGGCCAGCGCGAGGAATATCTGGTGAAGGCGCTGCACGACTACAAAGCCGGCTTGCGCGTCGGCGGCGGCGTCGCCGCAATGGCCGACATCGCCTATTCGCTGAGCGAGGAAGAAATCACCGCGCTCGCGCACTATCTCGCGCATCTGTAGTAGATGTGAGCGAAGACCGCGACAAAACTCCGCCGTCGTCCCGGATCTGCGCTCCGCTTGTCCGGGACGACGGCGGTGTGTGGGGCCAGCTAGTTACGCCAGCCGCTGTTTCTCATACGCCTTCAAATGCGTGTAGGCGATGCGCAGTTTCGGCACCGGCACTTTCGCAGCATCGGCGCGCGCGATGAGGTCGCCGATGATGTGATCGGCCTCGACAGGCAGGCCCGCCTTGATGTCGCGGAACATCGACGCGGTCATCGGCGAGCCTTCGGTGGTGATCAGGCCCTTGACCCGTTCGAAGAACGGCCCGCCGGGGGCATAGCCCGCCGCGGTGGCTGTCGCGCTGGTCTCATCCAACATGCCCAGGAGAAAGTCCTTGCCTCCGGCGACCGCCAGGATGTTGCCGACGGAGGTGCGCATCAGGCTGGTCGACGCAGCAAGCGAGGAGAGGAACACCCACTTCTCCCACATGTCCTGCATGATGCTGTGGCTCGCGCCCGCGCCGGCGATGCCGCTGGTGAGGACTTCGTCGATCGCCTTCACCCGCGCCGACAGTTTTCCGTCGCGCTCGCCGTAGTTGATCGACTGCATCGGCTGAAGCTGCACCACCTCGCGCTTCTCGTTCAGCGTCGCGGCGATGGCGCAGAGCCCGCCGAGCACGCGCTCGGCGCCGAACTTCTGGTCCAGCACATCGAGATGCCGCATGCCGTTGAGCACGGGAATGATCGTGGTGTTCGGCCCGACCGCCGGCGCGAACGATTTGATGGCATCGTCAAGGTCGAACGCCTTGCAGCTCAGCAGCACGACGTCGAATTTTTCGTCGAGCTTGCCCGCCTGCACCGCCGGCGGATTCGTCAGCGTTGCATCGCCGTTTGGGCTCTTGATGACGAGGCCGGCGCTCGCAAGCTCGCTCGCGCGCCGTGGCCGCACCAGGAAGGTGACGTCGCGCCCGGCCTGCAACAGCCTGCCGCCAAAATAGCCGCCAATGGCGCCGGCGCCGACCACGAGAATGCGCATGGGGTGCTCCGTTTGTTCTTGCTTTTAATTCGCCGCCGTCGTGGCTTTCGCCAGGACGACACCGGGGAGATACCTCACTTCGCGCGTTGGGTCAGAATCACTTTCCCGACACCGTCTCCTCGACCTCGCGCAGCTGCTCCTTGCCGAAGAACATTTCGTTACCGACGAAGAACGTCGGTGAACCGAACGCGCCCCGCGCGACGGCCTCCTCGGTGTTCTTGATCAGCTTTGCTTTCACATCGGGTTCTTGGGTACGTGTGAACAGCTTCTGCGCATCGAGGCCCGACGATGCGAGCGCCTTCATGGCGACTTCCTGATCGTCCATCTTCTTCGGCTCGCGCCACATGTGATGGAACGCGGCTTCGACATATTGTTCGAACACGCCTTCGAGCTGGGCCGCGATCGCCGCGCGCATCAGGTTCAGCGTGTTGACGGGGAAGAACGGGTTCCAGACATAGGGCTGTACGCGGAAGCGTTTGAGGAAACGCTCGGTCTCGACCGCCTGGAATTCGCGCTTGTTCTTGATGCCGGCGAGCGTCTCGGCCGGCGACTTGTTGTTGGTCGCCTTGAAGATGCCGCCGAGCAGGATCGGCACATACTCGAATTTCACGCCGATCCGCTGCTCGATCGCAGGGATCGCCTCATGGCTGAGAAACGCATTGGGACTGCCGAAATCGAACAGGAATTGTGGGGCGTGCGTCAAAACCGTCCTCCCGAGAGCTCGCTTTGCATTCATTGTGGCGCAGCGCGCGCGGCAGGTCCACCCGCTTCATGATGCTCATCATACTTTGACCGGGGCGCGTTACGCGCGGTCGCTGCTTGCGAGTTTCAGGACGTGGTCGCGGATGTCGGCGGGCCAGTCGGCGATCTCCGCTGCGAAGCGCCGGCGGTCACCTGCGAACAGCGCGCGTGAGGCTTCCTCGAAATGCGCGAGATTGCCCGCCATCGCCGACATGAAGTGGTAGGCGGCATCGCGTGCCTGCCGCTCGCGGTCGCGATCGCCGCTTGCACGGCGCGACTCGTCGACGAGCTTGCGCAGCGCGACCGAGGCGCCGCCCGGCTGCGCGTTGAGCCAGTCCCAATGCCGCGGCAACAGTGTCACCTCGCGTGCCACCACACCGAGCTTGGGCCGCCCGCGGCCGCGCGGCGCAGTCGCCGGCTCAATGCCCCCGTCAGCTTCTGCCGGAGCGATTGTCGCCAGGCGGGCCAGCACGTCCTGGTCGTCGCCGCGCAGGTCGAAATCGGCCGCCCGCCCGCTCAAGTCGCTGAAGATCACGATCGCCGAGCCCGCGAACGCATCCGCGCGCTTGACCGCCAAGGCCACATCCGCGATCGGCCCCGAGGCTAGGCGCCGCTGGTCGACAAAGGCTGTGAAGGTTTCCTGCATTGAAATCACTGTGAAATTTGACGAGACAGCTTGTTAATATCCGGGTAAAATAAAGGCGTCAATATGCCCGGGTAAAAAGAGCGACCGTCTGGCTCGACAATCGCCCGCCGGGCTGGCACCAACGCGCCCGAGACCAGCGGGGGACCTCAAAATGCTGACCGTTCACCACCTCAACAATTCACGTTCGCAGCGCGTGCTGTGGCTGCTCGAGGAGTTGGGCGTGCCCTACGAGATCGTGCGCTATCAGCGCCAGCCGGACATGCGCGCGCCGAAGGAGCTGCGTGCGATCCATCCGCTCGGCAAGTCGCCCGTGATCACCGACAACGGCAACACCATCGCCGAATCAGGCGCGATCGTTGAATACCTCGTCGGCACATATGGCCAGGGAAGCCTGATCCCGCCGCCGAACACGCCGGAGCGGCTGCGCTACACTTATTGGCTGCACTATGCCGAAGGCTCGGCGATGCAACCGCTGCTGCTGAAGCTGCTGTTCACGTTGATGCCGAAGCGCGCGCCGGCGCTGCTGCGTCCCCTGGTGCGCAAAGTGTCGAACCAGGCGCTGACTGCGCTGGTCAATCCGCAAATCAAGCAGCACATGGATTATTGGGAAGGCGAGCTCGGAAAGAGCGAATGGTTCGCCGGGCCCGAATTCACCGCCGCCGATATCCAGATGAGTTTTCCGCTGGAGGCGGCGCAAGCGCGCGGCGGACTCGAGCAGGGCCATCCCAAGGCAATGGCGTTCCTCGAGCGCGTTCACGCGCGCCCGGCCTATCAACGCGCGCTGGAGAAGGGCGGGCCGTACCAGGTCGGGCGGTAGAGTCGTTTCCATCGTCATTATTGTGGCGCGAGATTCCGGATTCGATGCTCCGGGTCGCGCTCGCGCGATCCCGTCGCATCGCCCCGGAATGACGATTAAAGTTATTGCCCCGCTGCCGCGGCGCCCCGTGTGCGCGGGTCCGGTGCGCCGAACGGGCCGTTCGGCGTCACCGCGATCGAGTTGGCCGAGGTCTGGCCCATCGGCTCGACGACGAGGTGACCCATCGCCTTCAGCTCGAACAGCACGTCGTCGGAAAAGCCACGCTCGACGCGCACTTCGTCCGGCAGCCATTGGTGATGCAGCCGCGGTGCTGCGACGGCAGCGGCGACATCCATATGATAGTCGAGCACGTTGACGATCACCTGGAGCACCGTCGAGATGATGCGGCTGCCGCCGGGCGAGCCTGTCACGAGCACCGGCTTGCCGTCCTTCAGCACGATGGTCGGCGACATCGAGGACAGCGGCCGCTTGCCCGGTCCAGGCAGATTGGCCTCGTAGCCGACGAGGCCATAGGCATTGGAGGCCCCAACCGCCGCGGTGAAATCGTCGAGCTCGTTGTTGAGCAGCACACCGGTGCCGTCAGCGATAAGGCCGACGCCATAGCTGAAGTTCAGCGTATAGGTGTTGCTCACCGCATTGCCGCTGATATCGACGACCGAGAAATGCGTGGTGTTGCTGCCTTCGCGCGGCGGCGTCGCGCTCGCCACGATCTCGCTCGCCGGCGTGGCACCGTCGGCATTGATGCCGGCGCGGAGCTTGGCGGCATAGTCCTTGGCGATCAGTGTCTCGATTGGCGCCTTGACGAAAGCGGGATCGCCGAGATAACGCGCGCGATCCGCATAGGCGCGCTTCATGGCTTCGATCAGCAGATGCAGGGAGGCCGGCGAGCCCTGCTTCAGATCCGAGAGGTGAAAGCCCTCCAGGATGTTCAGCGTCTCGACAAGCACCACGCCACCTGACGACGGCTGCGGCATCGAGACGATGTCGAAGCCGCGATAGCTGCCGCGCACCGGCTCGCGGATCACGGGCTTGTATGACCGCAGATCCTCCGGAGTCATGATGCCGCCGGCATCGGTGACGGCTTTGGCAAGCTTTTCGGCGACCGGTCCCTCGTAAAATCCGCGCGGGCCTTGGGCGGCGATGGTCGACAGCGTCTTAGCCAAATCGCTTTGCACCAGCCGGTCATTCTCTTGCAGCGGCGTGCCGTCCGGTCGCGAGAAGATCTTCGCCGAGGACGGCCAGCGCGCGAACCGCTTGTGTGCGCCCGGCAAGGTGTCGGCGATATCGTCGCTAATGACGAAACCGTCGCGGGCCAGCGCGATCGCCGGCTCCAGCAATTGCGCCAGCGTGAACTGGCCGGAGCCGTATGTCTCCAGTGCCAGCGCCAGTCCCGCAACGGTGCCGGGCACACCGATGCCGAGTGCGGAGTCGCGCGACTTGGCGATATCGGGCTTGCCGTCGGCGCCGAGGAAGATGTCTGATGTGGTCGCAGCGGGCGCGGTCTCGCGATAATCGATCGCGACGTCTTCCTTGCGGTCGGCGGAATGAATCACCATGAAGCCGCCGCCGCCGATATTGCCCGCGCGCGGATAGGTCACGGCCATGGCGAAACCGGTCGCAACCGCGGCGTCCACCGCGTTGCCGCCGCTCCGCAGGATGTCTGCGCCGATCTGCGCAGAGATCCTTTCCTGCGCCACCACCATGCCGTGCTCGGCGGCGATGGCATGAACTGTGTCGAGCGCGGGCGGCTCGTAGATACGGCGCGCATCCTGAGCGCGCGCTGGCAACAGACCGATACCTATAATCGTGAGGGCAGCTACGACGTTTCGTCGTGTCAGGACAAGCGACATCATCAAAATTCCGCCGTGCCTTGTTACTGCCGTGTCTTTCTGTCGTGTCTGGGCGCCACTCCACAGCCGTCACGGCAATGCTATACCGTTTGCGCTGAGAGAGGCAAAACTGTTCGTGATGGGGAATGCTGATGACGACGATCGCCTCTGATACCGATATGACGGATATGGAGCGAACTTATCCCCCGCGCGCCGCCGTCGTCAGCTGGATCTTCTTCGACTGGGCCGCACAGCCCTATTTCACCCTGATCACGACGTTCGTGTTTGCGCCCTATTTCGCCACAAGCGTCGCGCCGGACGCCGCGGCAGGACAGTCGCTGTGGGGATTCGCGATGGCGGCCGCCGGCTTGATCATTGCCCTGCTGTCGCCGGTGTTAGGGGCCGTCGCGGACGCTGCGGGCCGGCGTAAACCCTGGATCGCTGCATTCGGCGCCATGCTGGTGCTCGGCTCTTGTGCGCTGTGGATCGGCAAGCCCGGCGATCCCGCCATCATCACGCCGCTGCTTGCGGCCGTGGCACTCGCTAGCGTCGGTGCGGAGTTCGCGACCGTCTTCAACAACGCGATGATGCCGACGCTTGTGCCGCCAGAGCGGATCGGGCGGCTCTCCGGCAATGGTTGGGCCACCGGCTATGTCGGCGGCATCATCAGCCTGATCATCGTGCTCGGCTTTCTCGCCGCAAACCCGGAGACCGGGCGTACGCTGCTTGGTTTCAAGCCGCTGTTCGGACTCGATCCGGCCATGCATGAGGGCGATCGCATCACGGGACCGCTGACGGGTCTCTGGTTCATCGTGTTCGTGACGCCGATGTTCCTGTTCACGCCGGATTATCCCGCCAAGCGGCCCGTGCGCGCGGCGCTACACGCAGGGCTCGCGCAGTTGAAGCAATCGCTTGGCGAACTGCCACGACAGAAATCGCTCGCGATCTTCCTGCTGGCGAACATGATCTACACCGACGGTCTGGTGTCGCTTTTCGCCTTCGGCGGCATCTATGCCGCCGGCACGTTCGGCTGGCACACGATCCAGATTGGCACCTTCGGCATCATCTTGGCGATCGCCGGCACCTTCGGCGCGTGGCTCGGCGGCAAGCTCGACGATCTCCTCGGACCGAAGCGCGTGATCGCGGGCAGCATGCTGATCCTGTTGCTGTCACTCGCCGCGATCCTGCTGGTCGACAAGGATTCGATTCTGTTCATCAGCGTCGCGCCGCCCGCGCCCGGTGGCGCCATGTTCGCGGGCGCGGCCGAGCGCGCCTATCTCGTGCTGGGCTGCCTGATCGGCGCGGCCGGCGGCCCGCTCCAGGCAGCCTCGCGTACGCTGCTCATCCGTCTCGCCCCGAAGGATCGCATCGCGCAGTATTTTGGCCTGTTCGCGCTGACGGGGAAGGTGACGTCCTTCATCGGCCCGCTCCTGATCGGCGCGATCACGGCCGGGACCGCAAGCCAGAAGGCCGGCATGGGCGTGCTGGTGGTGTTCTTCGCGGCCGGGCTCGCGCTGTTGACGCGCGTGCGCGAGTAGCGGCAATTGCCGTCATTCCGGGGCGCGCGAAGCGCGAACCCCGAAACTGGCGATTGTAGTGCGAGATTCCGGATTCGATGCTCCGGGCCGCGCCTGCGCGGTCCCGTCGCATCGCTCCGGAATGACGAGCAAATTAGTGCCGGAAGTGCCGCGTCCCCGTAAACACCATGGCGATGCCGTGCTCGTCGGCGGCCTTGATCACCTCATCGTCGCGCATCGAACCGCCGGGCTGCACCACGGCGGTGGCGCCGGCCTCGATGCAGGCGAGCATGCCGTCGGCGAACGGGAAGAACGCATCAGAGGCTACGACCGATCCCTTGGTGAGCGGCTCGGCAAGCTTCAGCTCGTTCGCCGCATCCTGGGCTTTGCGGGCCGCGATCCGCGCCGAATCCACCCGGCTCATCTGGCCGGCACCAATGCCGACGGTGGCAAGATCCTTGGCGTAGATGATCGTGTTGGACTTGACGTGCTTTGCGACGCGGAACGCGAATTTCAGGTCGCGCATCTCGGCGTCAGTCGGTGCACGCTTGGTCACGACCTTGAACGTCATGTCGTCGACCACGGCGTTGTCGCGGCTCTGCACGAGCAGGCCGCCGGCAACGGTCTTGGCGGTGAGACCTGCCGAACGCGGGTCGGGCAGGCCGCCGGCGAGCAACAGGCGCAGATTCTTGCGCGCGCCAATGATGGCGATCGCTTCCTCGCTGGCATCGGGCGCGATGATCACCTCGGTGAAGATCTTCGTGATCTCGCGCGCTGTGTCGGCATCGAGGGCGCGGTTCATCGCGATGATGCCGCCAAAGGCGGAGGTCGAGTCGCAGGCGAGGGCCCTGCGATAGGCGGTAGCGAGATCGGGACCTTCCGCGACGCCGCAGGGGTTGGCGTGCTTGACGATGACGCAGGCTGCGGTGCGCTTGGCGTCGAACTCGCCGATGCACTCATAGGCCGCATCGGTGTCGTTGATGTTGTTGTAGGAGAGCTCCTTGCCCTGCAATTGCCGCGCGGTCGAGACGCCCGGCCGCTTGTCGGGCGTCGCATAGAACGCGGCGGTCTGGTGCGGGTTCTCGCCGTAGCGCAGCGCCTGGATCAGCTTGCCGCCGAAGGCACGATAGTCGGGCGCGTCGATCTCGAGCTGACGATTGAACCAGTTGGAGATCGCAGCATCATAGGCGCCGGTGCGGGCATAGGCTTTTGCGGCGAGGCGCCGGCGCAGCTTCAACGTGGTCGCGCCGTTGTTGGCGGCAAGCTCATCGAGCACGGCCCGGTAATCCTGCGCATCGACGACAACGGCGACATCGTCGTGGTTCTTCGCGGCGGCGCGGATCATCGCGGGACCGCCGATGTCGATGTTCTCGATGCACTCTTCAAAACCTGCGCCTTTGTCGACGGTCGCCTCGAACGGATAGAGATTGACGACGAGGAGATCGATCGGCGCGATCCCGTGCGTCTTCATCGCGTCGGCATGTTCCTTGTTGTCGCGGATCGCGAGCAGGCCGCCATGCACCTTCGGATGCAGCGTCTTGACTCGGCCGTCCATCATCTCGGGAAAGCCGGTCAGCTCGGAGACGTCCTTCACCTTGAGGCCGGCGCTCGCGATCGCCTTTGCGGTGCCACCGGTCGACACCAGCTCGACGCCATGGGCGGCAAGCGCCTTGGCGAACTCGATCAGACCGGTCTTGTCGGAAACGGAAAGCAGGGCGCGGGTGACGCGGCGGGAATGGTCAGTCATCGCATCAGTCATGGGGCAAGATCCTCTGTCTAAGGGAGTACCTATGCCCAGGCGCGCGGCAGATGTGTCCCGCGCTTCCCGATGGTGCTCCATCCAAGGTCGCCAGTCGCGCGAGCGGCTGCTCGTTACCAGCTTTCGGCGATCTTCACAACGGCTGGATGGGCGCGAGCCGGGCGCGTCTAGAGCGGAAGTTCCGGTTCACGCCGGGCATTGCGACGAGCGTTGGTGACTTGAGGCGAGGCGGTGGAGCGGACAAAGCTCCAGCGGATCGAGGGGGCCTGGCGCGCGTCTTGCCGGATCACGATCTGCGCGGTGCGGCGCGGGCCGTCATTGCCGGCCAAAAACACGCTGTCCTCCAGATCGACCTTGTCGTCCATTGCCTCAAAGGTCCAGACCTCGCGGTTCGGCAGCACCAGCATCACGCCGCGGGCGTCCGACAGCCGGCTCGCCTTCACCGCTGGATGCAAATGGAAGCGCAGGGCGAAATCGGCGTTCGCGCCCTTGAGCCGTCCGCCCTGCGGCGGCGACAGCGTGTCCTCGCCGTCGAGCCGCGCGCCGTCATTGGCGACCATCACCACACGCCGGTGGATCACGCCGAACTTGGCGAGGTAGCCGTCATGCGACGTCGTCAGCAGCGTGCCGTTCGCCACGACCTCGCGAAAATTCTCGACGACTGCCGGCCCGCTGATCACAGGCGCGCCGTGCAGCAGCTTCTTCATCGCCGACAGTTCGACGAACTGGCAGGACGATGTTTCGTGGTAGATCAGCGTCGAATGCGCTGCGGTGCCACGTGCGAATGGCCGCCAATTGTCGCGTCCCGTCGTCGGCATGCCGCAATTGGTCACCATGCGGCTCGTGCCCGAGGACAGTTCGAACGACAGGCAGCCGGCATGGGCGTCGTGGCTGACATTGGCTGGCGGCGGCGCGCCGGTATCCATGATCAATGTCAACGCTCCGGCGTCGAGGCGTTGGAAGCCGGTATGCGGCATGGTCGCCATCGGCGCGCCGTGGGTGTCGTCATAGGCGAGCAGCGTGGCGAGCAGATCCGACGGCGTCGCGCTCATGCCGTTGAACAGCGCAAAGTTGCCGTCGCCGTGCCGGAAGAAACGCAGCATCGGCATCATGCGGTCGATCGCGTTCAGCAGCGCCGGCGGTGGCGCGATGTTGCGCGCGGCAAAGGTCTGCCGCAGCGGCAGCAAATCGATCAGGAGCTCGATCAACGCGCCGGGATTGCGGGAGATGTGTCCGCCGTCGGGGAGGATTTGCCGTTGCAATTCGTCGGACAGTTTTCGCGAGGCGCTGCGGATGTGGCGCGCCTGGTTGGCGAGACAGAGCGAGGCGTAGCAGAGCGCGATCAACACTTGCAGCCGCGGCACCCCGTCGGGGATGTCGACCATCGCAAAACGGAGGTAGCGGATCTCGCGCGCCAGCGCCCGCAGGTAGCGGCGATAGAATTTGTTGTCGGTATCACCGAGCACCAGCGGCGCCTGCGACAGCAGCGAGATCACGCGCCGCGCCAGCACGTCGGCGCGGCGGGCCACGGCGCGGCGCTTGTTGGCGGGATTGGAGATCCAGTCCTCGACCAGCGCGCGGGCGTTGGCTCGCGTCAGCGCGGTGTCGGCGGCGCGCAAATGACGCAGCCATCCGAAGCCGAGCAGGGCGACCTCCCAGTCCTCTGACGGCGGCTCGAGATCGAAGATCGAGCGGCCGTGGCAATTGACGATCTTGCCGGCGAACACGAAGCGCCCGGCATAGATCTCGGCCGCGCGGGTCGCGTCCGCGGTGCGCAAGTCGTGCGGCGCGATGATCAGCCGGTCGGTGCGGCCTGGCCAGAGCCTCGACAGCGCCACGGGACCGCCGCTCGCGCGCGCAAGCATGTTCCGCGCGAAGCGGTTCATGACCAACGTCGAGATGCGTCTGCGTTGAGCGACCGACACGCCTTGCCTTGAAGGGGGAGAGGATTCCTGACGAATCCTTTTAATCCCAAAATCGGTCGGCTGACACCACCTTGAAAGGCGGCGAATCAGCGTCGGCGGCGTAAAATCCGGTGCAAAATCAGGATTTAACGAGCCGGGCGCCAAAGAACCCGTCGAGCCCGCCGAGCCGTGGGTCGGCGTTTGGCAAATGGCTCGGCAAGGTGCGCAGGTCGCCCGCGGTGGTAATGATCTCAGCTAGCCCCGAGACCTCGGACGGCTGAATCGGTACGCGGCGCAGCGCCGGCTCCGCTGCCAGCAGCGCGGCGATCGCCTGCTCGCCTTCCTCGGGCTCCAGCGAGCAGGTGCAATAGACCAGCGTTCCGCCCGGTTTGAGCAGCGAGACGGATTTGCGCAGCAGGCGCTGCTGAAGCGCCGTCAGCGCCGCGATGTCGGACTCCTGGCGCAGCCAGGCCACGTCCGGATGACGGCGGATCGTGCCGGTCGAGGTGCAGGGCGCATCGATCAGGATGCCGTCAAAGCCGTGCTGCGGACCCGCCCATTCCACGGCGTCGGCGACGACGGTTTCGGCCTGCAGCGACAGCCGCGCCAGGTTCTCGCGCAGCCGTGCCACACGCGCCGGCGAGCGGTCTACCGCGACAACATTCGCGCCGGCGTGCACCAGCTGGGCCGTCTTGCCGCCCGGAGCGGCGCAGAGATCAGCGATGGACTTGCCAGCGACGTCGCCGAACAGTCGGGTCGGCAGCGTGGCCGCGGCGTCCTGGACCCACCATTGGCCCTCGCTGAAGCCGGGCAGCATGGTCACCGAGCCGTGCAGCAGCGTGCGCACGGTTCCGGTTGGCAGCACCTCGCCATGGAGGCGGCTTGCCCATTGCGCGGCGTCGGACTTCACGGTCAGATCGAGAGAGGGTTCATGGCCGAGCGCGAGCGCCATCTCGCGCGCGGTGGTCTCGCCATAATGCGCGCTCCAGCGCGCGAGCAGCCAGGGCGGCAGGTCGAGCGATTGCGTCGCGACTTCCTCCACCAGCGCCTTGCCCTCTCGCGCGCAGCGCCGCAGCACGGCGTTGACGAGGCCGGCATAGCGCGCGGCACGGCGATCGGATTGCACCAGGCGGACCGAGAGATCGACAGCCGCGTGATCGGGAACATCCATCCAGAGAATCTGCGCGGCACCGATCAGGAGCGCGCTTTGCGCGCGCGGTGCCTCGCCGGGGATGCCTTTGTCGAGCAGGCGCGACAGCACGTGGCCGAGTGTGCCGAGCCGGCGCAGCACGGTCGCCACCATGCGTCGCATCAGCGCGCGGTCGCGATCGGCGAGTGTCTTCAGCCCGGGATGGGCGCCGCCACCGTCAAGTTGGTCATCGAGCGTGCGGTGCTTATGCAGGACACCATCGACGATATCGGCGGCGATCCGCCGCGCCGCGAGACCGGGCACTTCGGTAGGTGGAGCAAAACGTTGAGATGGCATGCGGAGGTAAGGTTCTGAGCGAGCGGCAGTTCCGCCGTGAGGGCGCATGCCTGAAGATGCGCATCTGTGGCATGCGAATATGCCAAATGTAAGAATCGGCTCTGGTTTTTTCAGCCCTGCATGACGATCTCTGCCCTATGCGCGGCGTTTTTTCCGATCGCGCGAGGCGCGCGCCTGGGCTAGGAAGCCAGAAATGAACGACACTCCGACCAGCCCTCCCCAGCGAAAGCCGCTGACTCCGGCCGCTCAGCGCGCGCTGGCGGAAGCCGAGGCACGCCGGCGGGCGGCTGCGGCCGATGCCGAAGCCGCACCAAAAGAGTTGCAGGGGCCGAAAGGTCCCGAGCCGACGCGCTATGGCGATTGGGAGCGTAAGGGCATCGCCTCGGACTTCTGAGACCGGCCGTCTCTTGCCGGCTCGCCCGACTCAGCCCTAGCGTCGGCTGATGTCTCCCCGCGACCGAATCAATTCCCATCGGCCATCGTTCGGCGGCGCGCCATTCGGCCGCCGTTTCTCAGGCCTGTTGCCGTGGATGTTCGTGGTCGTGGTCGCAACCGCGGTCGTGCTCACCTACCGGCACGGGACCCACTGGCCCGTGCCGCATGCCGGTGACGAACGGGCGCAGGACGCCGAGATCATCCTGCAGCACGCAGGCAATCCCGACATTCGCCAGTCGGTTGACGTCATCCGCACCATCGACGGCGACACTTTTGTCGCGCGCGTGCATCAACGCAACGGGCGCGATCTCGTTGCGCGGGTTCGCCTGCGCAGCATCGATGCGCCCGAATTGAAGGCGTCCTGTCGGGAAGAGCTGGACAAGGCCGAAGCTGCCACCGATGCGCTACGCAATCTGCTCGGCCAGGGCGGCGTCGTGATCTACAATCTTGGCCAAGAGAAATACGGACGCATTCTCGCCGATGTTGCCACCCAGCGCACGCCCAACGTGTCGGCAGCGCTGCTCGCTGGCGGTTACGCCCGCAGCTACAATGGCGGCCATCGCGGGGGCTGGTGCGCGCGCAGCTGGCGTTTCTGGCAATAAAAAAGCCGCGTAAAAAACGCGGCTTGTCGTCTCGAAGCAGTTCGTTCTCAGCGCGTCACGACGACCGTCGTGCCGACCGACACGCGGCTGTAGAGGTCGCTGATGTCGTCGTTGAGCATGCGGATGCAGCCGTAGGAGACGAAGCCGCCAACCGAGCCCGGCACGTTGGTGCCGTGGATGGCGTATTCGCCGCCGGCCAGCGTCATCGCCGCAACGCCCATCGGATTGCGTGGCGAGCCGCCAGGAATCACGTCGGGAAGCTGCGGCTTGTCGCGCTTCACTTCCGCCGGAGGCGACCAGGCCGGGTTACGATATTTGCCGTCGATGCGGGTGGTGCCGGCCCATTGTTTGCCGGACTTGCCAACGCCGACCGGGTAGCGCATCGCGTGCTCGCCATCGAGGATGAGATAGAGCCGCCGTTCATTGGTCCTGACCACGATGGTGCCCGGGGAATATTCGCCGCCGTGCAGCCCCACCATTTCCGGCCGCGCCTCGGCCGCCGTCGACATCAAGATCCCCGCTCCGATGGTGGCGGCCAATGCCACCGCAATCTTCATCGACATCACTTATTTCCTTATCCGGTGCCCCGAACGGGTCGTCGAAATCTACGCAAAATCCGGCAATCGCCCGCTCGCCCACACATTCTTAACCGCGCGCGTTAACCGGGTGGTTTCCACGCGTGCGCCTTGGGCCGAGCAAGCAGGGGGAACAAAGGAAAAGTTCGAATTAAAGTAAATGACCGGAAAACAACACTCGGCGGGAAAGACGCGGGCGCGTCCGCTCACGCCCTGACAAGTGCGTGAGGGCATGAGTCGGGCCGACGCTGCTGAAGCGAGGGACAGTCTCGTGTCCCGGACGCGCCGCAGCGCCTTAGCGCTGCTGCGCTGAGCCGGGACCTACGCAAGGATTGATGGTGATGCTGTGGGCCCCGGCTCAGCAGCGCAATACTTCGCATTGCGCTGCGTCCGGGGCACGAGTGCGTTCTTACGTCGACGTCTGCTTCTTGTTCTGGCGGTTCTTGACGAGGTCATCGACCACGGCAGGATCGGCGAGCGTCGAGGTGTCGCCGAGGCTGCCCGGCTCGTCCTCGGCGATCTTGCGCAGGATGCGGCGCATGATCTTGCCCGAGCGCGTCTTGGGCAGACCGGGGGCGAACTGGATCTGGTCGGGCGAGGCGATCGGGCCGATCTCCTTGCGCACCCAGGTCACGAGCTCTTTGCGCAGATCTTCCGTCGGCTCGACGCCGGCCATCAGGGTGACATAGGCGTAGATGCCCTGGCCCTTGATGTCGTGCGGGAAGCCGACCACGGCGGCCTCCGAGACCTTCTCGTGCGCAACCAGCGCGCTCTCGACCTCGGCAGTCCCCATGCGGTGGCCGGAGACGTTGATGACGTCGTCGACGCGGCCGGTGATCCAGTAATAGCCATCGGCGTCGCGCCGGCAGCCGTCGCCCGTGAAATACTTGCCCTTGTAGGTCGAGAAATAGGTCTGCTCGAAACGGGCGTGATCGCCATAGACCGTGCGCATCATGCCCGGCCATGACCGGGTCAGACAGAGGTTGCCGGTGGTCTCGCCGTCCAGCACCTTGCCGTCGGCATCGACGATCTCGGGCACCACGCCGAAGAACGGCAGCGTCGCCGAGCCCGGCTTGAGCTTGGTCGCGCCCGGCAGCGGCGTGATCAGGATGCCGCCGGTCTCGGTCTGCCACCAGGTGTCGACGATCGGGCAGCGGTCGTCGCCGACCACGCGGTGGTACCACTCCCAGGCTTCCGGATTGATGGGCTCGCCGACCGAGCCGAGCAGGCGCAGCGAGGCGCGCGAGGTCTTCTTCACCGGCTCGTCGCCCGACTGCATCAAGGCGCGGATCGCGGTCGGCGCGGTGTAGAAGATGTTGACCTTGTGCTTGTCGATGACGTTCCAGAACCTGGAATTATCGGGGTAGTTCGGCACGCCTTCGAACATCAGCGTGGTCGCGCCATTGGCCAGCGGACCGTAGAGAATGTAGCTGTGGCCGGTGACCCAGCCGACATCCGCCGTGCACCAGTAGACGTCGCCGTCGTGATAGTCGAACACGTATTGATGCGTCATCGCGGCATAGACGAGATAGCCGCCCGAGGTGTGCAGCACACCCTTCGGCGTGCCCGTCGAGCCCGAGGTGTAGAGGATGAACAGCGGATCCTCGGCGTGCATGTGCTCGGCCGGGCACTCCGTCGTCACCATCTTGGCCGCGTCGTCGTACCAGAGGTCGCGCGACGGCGACATGTCGACCTTGCCGCCGGTGCGCTTGACGACGATGACCCAGTCGACGCCCTCGGTCTTGGCGAGCGCCGCATCGACATTGGCCTTCAGCGGCACCTTCCTGCCGCCGCGCAGGCCCTCGTCGGCGGTGATGATCACCTTGGATTTGCAGTCGTTGATGCGCTGGGCAAGGCTGTCGGGCGAGAAGCCGGCGAACACCACCGAGTGGATCGCGCCGATCCGCGCGCAGGCCAGCATCGCGTAGGCGGCCTCGGGGATCATCGGCAGGTAGATGGTGACGCGATCGCCTTTCTTGACGTTGCGGGTGCGCAGGATGTTGGCCATCCGGCAGACCTCGTCATGCAGCTCCTTGTAGGTGATGTGCTTCGACTGCGAGGGATCATCGCCTTCCCAGATGATCGCGGTCTGGTTGGCGCGCTTGGCGAGGTGCCGGTCGATGCAGTTCCAGGCGACGTTGAGGACGCCGTCTTCAAACCATTTGATGGAGATGTTGCCGGGTGCGAAGGAGGCGTTCTCGATTCTGGTCGGTGCCTTCATCCAGTCGACGCGCTTGGCCTGCTCGGCCCAGAAAGCGTTCGGGTCTGAGATCGAGCGGGCGTACATGTCCTTGTACTTGGCCTGATCGACCCAGGCGCGCTTCGCCCAATCTGCCGGCACGTCGTAGATCTTCTCGGACATGTTTTCCTCCACCAAACGGCAAGCTCAACGCCACGCCGACATCATTTGAAAGATTATGCGTCGGGCTAACCGCGCCCGACAAGGAGGACAAGCTGGACCTTCGGCGGGCATCCGGCCATGCGAAACATCAAGGTCAGTGAGGGCGGCTGTCGCAAATCTGAGACAACCGGCGCGAGGGCTATTTCGCTCTTTACCGAACCTTGCGGAAGCGGCGACGCAGACCCTCCATGCACCCGGAAGAGGTATTTGGCAACCTCTCGTCACTGATTCGGGACTCGCAATGCCGTTCGGAACCTCCTAAATGGCCTGACCGGGGTCCAACGAGACCCCTGGGAACAAAAATCAAAACAACAGCATTGTTCGATAACAGGCGGAGCTAAGGCGTAAGACTATGATGGATCAGCAGAATTTCGGGACGATGCGGCCCGCTTCAGCCGATCCCGCCGCAATTGCGCTCGCCAAAGCCCTCGGACAATGGCCGAAACCGACTGGTTTCAGGCGTCCCGGCCCCAAGAAGATCTTCGATACGGCACCTTCGACCTCGGTCGAGGCGCTGGCCAGGGAATTGGGCCTGCGGCTCGGCGACCAGAACGAGCTGACCATCCGCCGCATCAAGCGCGGCAAGGGCTATTCCTTCGTCCGCCCCAACGGCGCCCATATCCGCGACGCCCGCACCATCCGCCGGCTCCACGCCATGGCGGTACCGCCGGCCTATCGCGAGGTGCGCTACTCGGCCGACCCGAGCTCGCATCTGCAGGCGGTGGGGCGCGATGCCGCAGGGCGACTGCAATATCGCTATCACGCCGACTGGGAAAAGGTGCGCGAGCAGCGCAAGGCGCATCGCCTGGAAAAGCTCGTCGGCGCGCTGCCGAAGATCCGGCGTAAGGTCTCGATGTTCCTCTCCGGCGAGGAGCCGACGCGCGAGTTCGCGCTCTCGGCGGTGATCGAGCTGATCGCCCGCACCGCGATCCGTCCGGGCAATGAATCCTACGCGCGCCTCAACGGCACCCGCGGCGCCACCACGCTGCTGAAGTCCAACGTTACGCTGGAAGACGACTCCTTCGTGCTGACGTTCAAGGCCAAGGGCGGCAAGGCGGTGCGGAAGGAATGTGGCGCGGCCAAGCTGGTCCGCGCCATCGGCATTCTGCAGGGCGTTCCAGGCAAGCGCATGTTCCAGTATCGCGATGCCTCCGGCACCGTGCGCTCGGTGAATACCACGCAGGTGAATGCGTTCCTGCGCGAGATCGCCGGCATCAAGATTTCGCTCAAGGATTTTCGTACCCTGATGGCCTCGGCCGTCGTCGTGGAATCGCTGTCGCGGATCACGCCGGCGACCAGCCAGCGCGGCCGCAAGCGCCAGGTCCTGGACGCGATCCGTGCCGCTGCCGACCAGCTCTCCAATACGCCGGCGATCTGCCGCAGGAGCTACGTCCACGACACCATCGTCACCGCGTTCGAGGACGGTATCCTCGAGCGTTTTGCCGCGACGATGAAGGGCCAGCGCTCGCAGGCCAGGCGCGAGCAGCTTCTGGCGCAGGTGGTGGCGACGGCCGCGGTGTAACCAATCTGCCCTGTCGTAGGGTGGACAAAGGCGCGAAGCGACGTGCCCACCATCTCTCCGCGATCACGACAGAAGTGGTGGGCACGCTTCGCTTTGCCCACCCTACGAATTCCGCCGAGTAACGCCCGCTACATCTTGCCCTCAGACTTCATCACATCGGGCCCGGGATCTCGGCCCCCGGCCGCGAGGCTCAACCGACCCAGATAATGGGCCCAGCCCTTGCTGTGGGCTTCGCATTGTTCTGCAGTCGGCAGGCCGCTATGCGTCATGCGCAACAGCGTGCCGCCATCGCGTTCGATCAGGTCAATCTCGACCAGGCTCGAGCCGGGTGGCACTTCCTGACCGCCCTCCCAACCGAACGTGTAGGCGAGCCGATGCACCGGCACGACCTCGCGAAACGCGCCGCGGGCGGCGCCGCCGCGCTGGCCAATGCCCTTGAGCAGGTAAAGTCCGCCAGGTTGCGTCTCGAACGTCGCCTCCGAGCCCATCCAGTTCACGATTTTGTCGGGGTCGGCGAGGTAAGCGAAGACAGTGGCACGCGGGGCCGCGATGTGGGTCTCGCGGCGGACTATGAATGGATCAGTCATCGGCGTCGGTTCCCTGGCTGCACCAGGCAGATGGCGCCGCGACAACGCCTCTTCAAGGCCCGCCATCAACGATAGGTCGTGACAAGAATGGCGGGCAGACCGCATGATCGCGCCATGCAGTTGTCCTCGACGCTCGCCTGGCTCGTCGATGCGGCTGCCGAGACCACGGGTGCCGACCGGTTGCTCGCGGATCTCGGCGCGCATCTGGTTGCGGATGGATTGCCGCTCGTCGCGGGCAGCCTGACATTGGACGTCCCGCATCCCCTGATCGCACAGCGAACCTGGCTGTGGCGCGCCGAAAGCGGCGAGGTCGTCGAAGCTCTCGGATTTGTGCAGGGCGCAGCCGCACTTGCGCCGCGCAACGACGCCGGCCGGCGCTGGCTGAGCGCGACAGCCGCCGGCATCGTCCACGAAGACACGATCGGGCCGCGTCAGGACGGGCCGTTGCTCGGCTGGATCGGGCCGCGCCCGTTCACGCCGCGCGAGATCGACGATCTCCAGCAAGCCGCGCGCTTTGCCACCGCACCGCTCGCCGTGCTCGCCGCACGGGCCACGCTGGCAGCAGCGCTCGAAGCCTATCTCGGCCGGCGCAGCGCAGAGCGCGTGCTGGCGGCGCCGCTACGTCGCGATCTCGGTGAAACCATCCAGGCTGCACTGCTCTATGCCGACCTGCGCGACTTCACCGCGCTGTCGGAAGGCAATCCACCGGCTGCAGTCATCTCGGCGCTCGATGCCTGGTTCGATCGCATCGCGGGCGCGGTGCACGCCTTTGGTGGCGAGGTGCTGAAATTCATCGGCGATGGCGTGCTGGCGATTTTTCCGGTCGTGGGCGCATCACCGCGTGAGGCTTGCAGCGCCGCCTTGCGCGCGGCGACCGCGGCGCGCGCCGGCATGATGCATTTGAATGACGAACGGCGCCGCCAGGGATTGCCGTCGCTGTCGTTCGGCGCCGCGCTTCATCTCGGCGAGATGTTGTGGGGCAATATCGGCGCCGCCAATCGGCTGGATTTCACAGCGATCGGTTCGGCCGTCAATTTGGCGAGCCGGCTCGAGGGATTGTGCAAGCCGCTCGGCAAGACGGTTCTGGTGTCGGGTGCGCTGGCCGCCGAGACCGACACGCCATTGCTGCCGCTCGGGATGCATTCGCTTCGCGGCATAGCATCACCTTGCGAGATCTTCGCGCTGCCGGAAAGTTGACGAAGTAGTTGGCTGCCGTAGGGTGGGCAAAGGCGCGCTCTTGCGCGCCGTGCCCACCATCTCTCAATGATTGCGAAAGAAGAGGTGGGCACGCTTCGCTTTGCCCACCCTACAATTCGGCGACGGCAGCGGCTACACCCCGCCCATCTTGCAGACGAGCTTCCATTCATCTGCCGTTACTGGCTGCACCGAGAGGCGCGAATATTTCACCAGCGCCATGTCGGCGAGCTTCTTGTCGGCCTTGACCGCGGCCATCGTCACTGGCGTCTTCAAGGGCTTGTCGGCCTTGATGTCGACGCAGACGAACTTGCCAGTCTTGTCGGTCGGATCGGGATAGGCCTCCTTGATGATCTCGGCGATGCCGACGATCTCCTTGCCCTCGTTGGAATGATAGAAGAACGCCTTGTCGCCCTTCTTCATGTTCACGAGATTCTGCCGCGCGGTGAAGTTGCGCACGCCGGTCCAGGCCTCGCCCTTGGCGCCCTTGGCGACCTGCTGGTCCCACGACCAGACGGACGGTTCGGATTTCACCAGCCAGTAATTCATAATGCGTCCCATCCGTTCGTCATGGCCGGGCATAGCCGTCCGAAGGACGGCGTCGCTTCGCTCGCCTATGTCCCGGCCATCCACATCTTTGCCAGGTACTCAATATCAAGACGTGGATGCCCGCGACAAGCGCGGGCATGACGTCGGAAATCATTCCTCTGCCTTGAAGGGGCGCGTCAAAAGTCCGGATATTGCGGCGTCGATCGTGCTCTTGCCGCTCAGGATCGCCGCCACCGCTTCTGATACCGGCATCTCGATATTTTGCGAAGATGCGAGCTCGATCAGCACGGGTGCGGTGAATTCGCCTTCGGCGAGCTTGCCGGCTGGCGGCGCCTCGCCGCGCCCGAGCGCAAGCCCGAGCGCAAAATTGCGCGACTGCGGGCTTGAGCAGGTCAGGATCAGGTCGCCAAGGCCGGACAGGCCTGCAAGCGTCTCGCTACGCGCGCCGAGCGCACGGCCGAAGCGGGCGAGTTCGGCAAAGCCGCGCGTGGTCAACGCAGCCTGCGCGGAGGCGCCGAGCTTGCGTCCAACCGCGATGCCGACCGCGATCGCCAGCACGTTCTTGGCCGCACCGCCGATCTCGACGCCGCGCACGTCGGTCGAGTGATAGGGGCGGAAGGTCGGCGAGCCCAGCGCCTGCACCAGGGAGCTAGCGAGCTGCTCGTCTTTCGCGGCCAGCGTCACCGCCGTCGGCTGGCCGCGCGCGACGTCATCGGCAAAGCTCGGTCCCGACAGGATCACAGGCTGCGCGAGGGGCGCGGCTTCCGCGATCACGTCGGTCATGAATTTGTGCGTGCCGTGCTCGATTCCCTTGGCGCAGGCAATGACCGGTGTTGGTTTTGTCAAATGCGGCGCCAGCGTGTTGGCCGCGCCGCGCAGGTGCTGCGCGGGCGTCACGATCAACAGGATCTCTGCGCGCGCCGCGAGCGCCAGCTCGCTCGTCACCACGATGTCGGGAGACAATTTTACGCCAGGAAGCCGCGGATTTTCGCGCGACGATGCGATCCGGCCTGCGTGCTCGGAATTACGTGCGCACAGCGTCACGGTTCTTCCCGCCCGTGCAGCGACAGCCGCCAGCGCCGTGCCCCAGGCTCCCGCGCCGATCACTGCGACGGACTGAAAGGCTGTCATCGCTAGAATCCCGCGCGCGTGTTGGCGTAGCCTTTGGGCGCCGTCGCGGTTGCATCGAGCAGCCAGCGTGCGCGGGGCTGGGCGTCCATCGTGTCGGTGAGGCCGAGCGCGAGACGCTCGGCGCCGGCCCATGCGATCATCGCGCCGTTGTCGGTGCAGAGCGCGGGCGGCGGCATGATCAGCCGCGTTCCGGCCGCATCGGCAACGTCCTGCAACGCGCCGCGGATCGCCTGATTGGCGGCGACGCCGCCGGCCGCGACGAGCGCTTGCGGCGCGCCGAACTGCTCGCGGAACAACTTTAAGCCCATGCTCAGGCGGTCTGCGGTCGAGTCGAGCACCGCGGCCTGAAAGCTCGCACAGAGATCGCTGATGTCCTGTGGCTCGAGCGGAACGATCCGGCTCGCTTCGTTGCGCACCGCCGTCTTCAATCCCGACAGTGAGAAATTGGCATCGGGCCGTCCCTGCATCGGCCGCGGAAACGCAAATCGCGTCGCATCGCCGTCTGCCGCGGCGCGCTCGACCTGCGGTCCGCCGGGATAAGGCAGCCCGAGCATCTTCGCGACCTTGTCGAAGGCTTCGCCGATCGCATCATCGACGGTGGTGCCGAGCCGAATATATTGTCCGACACCGACCACGGCGACGATCTGGGTATGGCCGCCCGAAGCCAGGAACAGGCAGTAGGGGAATTCGAGGTGATCGGTCAGCCGCGGCGTCAGTGCATGCGCCTCGAGATGGTTTACCGCGACGAGGGGGGTGTCGTGCACCATCGCAATCGCCTTTGCCGTGGTGAGCCCGACGATCACGCCGCCGATCAATCCCGGTCCGGCCGCGGCCGCGACACCCGACAACTCGGCGAAGCCGACGCCGGCCTCCTTCATCGCGCGGTCAATAATACCGTCGAGCAGGTCGACATGGGCGCGCGCAGCGATCTCCGGCACCACGCCGCCGAAGCGGGCGTGCTCCTCGACCTGCGAGCGCACGATGTTGGAGAGAATCCTGCCTTCGCCGTCGCCTGTGCGCGCGATCACGGCTGCGGCGGTTTCGTCGCAGGTGGTTTCGATGCCCAATACCAGCATTGGCGAATTGTTATCCAATTTGCGCCCTTGCGCTCTTCCGCAAAGCAGAGTTCTGGTACGTCCGGTAGCATTCCGGGGTCGCCAAAGGCAATCGCGCCTTACAACTTCTGGAACACCAGGTTGCGGTGCGCCGGAGAATAGAGATCATGGCCATTCTTGTCACACGGCCGCATCCCGACAATGAGGCCACCGCGGCAGACTTGCGTGCCCTGGGCTATGTGGTGTTGCTGGCGCCAGCGCTCAAGTTCGAGCCGGTCGCGTTTCGTGACGAAAGCGAGGCAAGCTATAGTGGCATCATCGTCACGTCGGCGAACGCGATACGAGCCATCGCGCCGCAATTGCCGGAGCTTCGTCTGTCGAAGCTGCCGCTGTTCGCGGTCGGCGAGCACACCGCGAGCGCCGCGAGCGAGGCCGGCTTTACCGAGGTCATCGTTGCCGGCGGCGATGCTGCGGCATTAAGGGACAAGGTGCTGCAAAGCGCGCGCGACAAGGTCGTGAAGAAAAAGAGCACGCTGCTTTATCTCGCGGGCGCGGATCTGTCGCGCGATCTCTCGGCCGAGCTCGGTGCGGAGGGGTTCAACGTGGCGACGCAAACCATCTATCGCATGGCGCCGGTCAAGCATCTGCCGCGCGAGGTCTGCGAAGGGTTTGCCGCCGATGGCATCCGAGCCGTCTTGCATTATTCGCGGCGCAGCGCGCGCGCCTTCCTGGATGCAGCACGCGACGAGGGGGTCGAAATCTCCGCATTGTCGATTCCGCAGTGCTGCCTGTCCGAGAGCATTGCCGGCGTGCTCCGCGAGGCCGGCGCGACGCAAGTTGCGGTCGCGGCCTCGCCGGACGAAAATGCCTTATTTGAGACCTTGGCGCGTGCTTTGCGCACCCGTTTGGCGTAAGAGAACGGGCCGAATCCTTGAGTTGAGGGGTCCGGTCCGAGTACGTCGCTTGCAAGTGTGAGGGAAACGTCACGATGGCCGAAGACAAGCCTGAAGACGCAGGATTGGCCCCCGAGTCAGGTCGTGCAAAGCGCACTCCGCCCACCATCGATCTCGAGGCGACCGAGGTGTCCACCCAGCCGCAGCAGGCGGCTGATGAGCCGGAGCCGGAGCCGGCCGAGGCCGATGCGGCCAAAGCCGAATCGGTCGCGGCCGAGGCAGCCAAGCCCGAAACAGCCAAGCCCGAAGCAGCCAGGCTGGAAGACGAGCCCGAACGCGCCGAGGCCCAGGCCGCGGTGCCTCCGACGTCTAAGCCGGTGTCCCCCTGGGTCATCGCGCCGCTGTCGGGCGCGGTTGCAGCCGCGCTGGTGATCGCGGTCGGCTGGATGCTGGGCTGGCCCCAGGTCGGCCAGGAACCTGTGCAAGCTCCATCGGCGGCGCCGCAGGTTACGACTGCGACGGTCGATGCATTGAGCGGGCGCGTCGCCGCTGTCGAGACCAAGGTCAACAAAGCAGCGGCTCCAGCGGTGGACCCGGCCGCAGTGGCGCGGCTCGACGCGCTGGACAAATCCGTCGCCGCCTTGCGCAGCGACATTGCGAGCCTGCGTACGCAATCGGACAAGCTTGGCAGCGCACTGAACGACGTGAAGTCGGCGCCGCGCGACGCGGGCGCCGCGCCGGATCTGTCTGAGATCAACGATCGCATCGCGCAGCTCGAACGCACCATCAAGGCCGAGCGCGCCGAGCTTACACAGCAGGGCGAGAAGATCGCCGATGCAAAGTCCACCGACGACAAGGCGATGCGTCGCGTCGTTGCGGCGGCGCTGCTCGACGTTGCCGTCCGTCACGGCGATGGCTATGCAGCGCAGCTCGCGGCAGCGAAATCCTTCGCGCCCGATCCGCAGGCGTTGAAGCCGCTCGAGACGTTCGCGTCCACAGGCGTCCCGTCTCCGGTCGCGCTGAGCCGCGAGCTCCTCAACATCGTGCCGAAGTTGTCGCCGCCGGCGGAGGCGCAGACCAGCGGCGGCATTATCGAACACCTTCAGGCGGGCGCCTCAAAGCTCGTCCGCATCGAGCGCACCGACGGTGTCGGCAATGATCGCGGCGCAATCGTCGCGCGGGTGACCGCGGCGGCGCTGCGCAACGATTTCGAAACGGCGCGGCGCGAGCTGAAGGGCTTGCCGGAATCCGATCGCGAAGCCGCAAAGGCCTGGCTCGACAAGGCCGATGCGCGCGATGCCGCACTCGCCGCATCCCGCAAATTCGCCGACGATGCCATGGCGGATCTCGCCAAACCCGCGCAATAGACCGCGCCTGAAGGGATCACCATGCTTCGCGTCGTATCGTTCCTCATCCTCATCGCACTTGCCGCGGCCGGCGCGGCCTGGGTTGCCGATCAGACCGGCGATATCATCCTGACGTGGGGTAATCTGCGCGCCACGACGACAGTGCCGGTGTTCGCGTTCGCGCTCGGCGTCCTTGCGGTGGCTGCCATAGTCGCCTGGAGCATTTTGAGCGGGGTCTGGCGAACGCCGGCGCGGATGCGTCGCCGTCGTCACGAGAAGCGTCAGGCGCGCGGCCGTCACGCCATCACCCATGGCCTGCTGGCGATTGGCCACGGCGACACCGCGCTCGCGCGCCGCCACGCGGAAGCCGCGCGGCGGCATGCGCCGGACGATCCTTTGGCGCTGCTGCTGCATGCACAGTCGGCGCAGCTCGACGGCAATCGTGAGGAGGCGCAGCGCGCTTTCCGTTCCATGGCCGAACGTCCCGACACGCGGCTGCTTGGCCTGCGCGGCCTTTTCATCGAGGCGCAGCGTGCCGATGACGCGGTCTCCGCGGTGATGATCGCGGAGGAGGCGATCAAGCTGTCGCCGTCCTCGACCTGGGCCTCGCAGGCGGTGCTCGGTTTCCGCTGTGCCCGCAGCGACTGGAGCGGCGCACTCGCGATCCTCGATTCAAATCTCTCGGCAGGCCTGATCGACAAGAAGGCCTGGCGCCGGCAGCGCGGCGTGCTGCTCACCGCGCGTGCGCTCGAGCTCGAGACCATGGACCGCGACGTCGCGCGCGAGAGCGTGATGGAAGCGGTGAAGCTCGCGCCGACGCTGGTGCCGGCTGCTGCCCTTGCCGCGAAATTCGAGAGCGAGGCGCACCAGGTGCGTCGCGCCATGAAGCTGGTGGAAGCCGCCTGGCTCGCGCATCCGCATCCCGATCTCGCGGACGCCTATGCGCATGTGAAGCTCGGCGATTCCGCGCGGCAGCGCTTGCAGCGGATCGAGACGCTGTCGGCCAAGACGCCCGGACATGTCGAGGGCCAGCTCGCACTCGCGCGCGCCGCGATCGACGCATCCGAATTTGCCCGCGCGCGCGAGGCGCTGGCGCCGCTGATCAACGATCCGACCCAACGGGTTGCGCTGCTGATGGCGGAGATCGAGCGCGCCGAGCATGGCGATAGCGGCCGGGCGCGGGCCTGGACCTTGCGCGCCGTGCGCGCGCGTCACGACCCGGCCTGGACCGCCGACGGCTATGTCAGCAACCGCTGGCGTCCGGTTTCGCCGGTTACTGGCCGGCTCGACGCCTTCCAATGGCAGACGCCGGTGGCAAGTCTGCCCTCGGACAAGGGCACGACGATCGAGGCCTCCCCGTTCGAGGAGGCCATGCTGGCTGCCCCGCCGCCGAAGCGGATCACCGTGAGCAGCGAGGCGCTGGAACCGGTCCCGCCAGCGCCTGCGCCCGCCGCGCAGGACAATCTGCCGCCCGCGCCCAAGCCTTTGGAAGCCAAGCCTTTGGAAGCCAAGCTTCCGGAAGCCAAGACTGACGCCCAGATCGAAGCCAAGTCGGTCGACGTGAAGGCGCCCGAGCCGGCTATTTCGGCAACTGAGGCCAAACCGGGCCCAGGGCCCGCCGAATCAGGCCCCATTGCGGCTACGCCCGTATTCCGTGCCCGAGCCGACCTCGGCAAGCCAGCGTCCTCCCCGATTCCCGCCGTCATCCCGATCATCCGCGCGCCAGATGACCCCGGGATCGATGACGAGGGGCCCAGCGATGAATTTACGGAACAAATCGGCACGCCGAAGGCCCAGGCCGGCGGCTGGCGGGGTTTCTGGTCCCGCTGGGGCCGCTGATCGGCAAGTTCGGCCCGGCTTGACCTTGCCAATTCCGGCCATGCCCGATATCAGGGGCGCGCGTAGCTGGGGCCGCCATGCTGGCCCCTCATTGGTCCGCCGCAATAGCTCAGTTGGTAGAGCACGTCATTCGTAATGACGGGGTCGGGGGTTCGAGTCCCTCTTGCGGCACCATTCAACTCACTGATTAAATTACGTATATTGTAGTAGTGTTTTTGACCGTCAGTTCGCCCGACTCGAATGGAACCACCGCGTAACCACGGCTAAACCGCCCGCAGAGCCACCCGCGTACCGCTACCATGGCGCTGGGCGGTGCAGCGGTGAGGGTAATGGCAGGCGTTTGGAACGTCGCACCATTGGTGAGCGCATTTTTTATCCGCGGGGATCTTCTGCGGATCCGTGCTTTTTCCTCGGCTGAAGCGCGGCACTAATGGGGCGCGAACCAGCGCGCTGTAGCAGCACTTCTCACTCCAGAACCTTTTACTCGAACGCGACGCCCTCGGGGTCGTTCTCCTCGAACCATTTCTCGGCGGCATCTACATTGGCGAACACCTTGATGACCAGCACCGTTTCTCGCCTGACGTTCCGAAGACCGCCGAAGAGGTCGAACTGGAAGACATCATCCGAGAGCTGGCTTATCGGCTTGAGGATGCCCGCGAAGGCAGCGCCGAGTACAGGTTTGTCGAACGTCAGCTCACCGACATCTTCCACGGCAGCGAGCTTGGCGGTCTCTTCATCGAAGAGTACGCGATGCGCGCGGAGTTGGCGGTGCCTCGACGCCGCCAACGCCCGCCGCAAAATACAAATCGCTAGCAGCGTCGTTCACGTAGATGTACGTGAGGTTTGTTTGATCCAAGTCAAGGCCGCGAAGCTCCCGCACGCGAGGCTTCAGACAGACCCGTGGCTCGGTGCGATGTGCGGTGTCCGCGGTGTTCCGCTCTCGAAAGAAGGAGAACGCTAATGTTGCGTCGGATTCTCATCGCTTCGGCAGCCGCAGCCATGCTGCTGGTCACCTTCACCTCCGATGACGCATTCGCCCGCGGCGGCGGCATGCGCGCCGGAGGTTACCACGGCGGTGGTGCCGTGCGAGCAGGAGGCTACCGCGGTGGCGCGGTAGCCGCTCGCGGATACCGGGGCGGCGCTGTCGCTGTGCGCGGCGGGCGCTACGGCTATCGGGGTGCGTATGCAGGGGCGTATCGCGGCTACCGCTACGGGGTCGGTGCGGCGGCGGTTGGAGCCGCCGCGGTCGGCGCGGCTGCGGCGGGAGCCTACTACCGCGGCGGCTGCGGCTACGACGCTTACGGCAACTGGGTTTGCCCCGGCGGGTATCCGTACTGAGCGGCGACGCCGCTTGGCCTAAGCCGCTGATGCAGTGGCCACGCGCCGTAGGCAGAGGTTGGCTCCATTCCCCATCGCACCTCCATGCCGAGAACCATTGACTAGGGCTCGGCATTGATCTGCATCAAAATTTGGTCGGGGCTGATCCTGTTAGCGAGGGGCATGGGGCGTGTAGATCGTCTGTTCATTGCGCTACTCTTGCTAGCCGCGCTGGGAGCGCTGGCCATTGCCATGTTCTTGCCGGACTGAATGCGCTTGCACTCCACTGCCGGTCGTCCCAAATGCGTTTGTGCACTTGGCGCATTGAAACAGGCCGGACGGCGCCGAGCCCAGATAAATGGCCGATGAGCAAACTGCCGCTAAGTCCGCGCGAGAAGCAGCTCCTGAGGCGCTTCGCCGCTGGGAAGACTGATGCTCAGATCGCCGAGCGACTTGGCGGGACCGCCAAGCAAGTCGGACAACAGCGAACGCGCTTGCTCGCCAAGCTGCGCGTCAGCCCACCAGCCAAGATCGCGGACGCGGCCGAGCGATTGGCAAGTTGGAGAACCTACAAAGGTGTAACGTAGAGATTGCTTGCATGCGGCAAAAACTGACGCACTGTCGGGCTTCACTAAGCGGAATCCCGCATCCGGCCTGCTCAATCACGTCGGTTCAATCGGAACGTACTGGCGTCCGGCTGTAAGATCGAACGCCAGTGGAAGTCCTCATTCGTACAAGGCGCAGACCCCACCTTGCCATCGCACGCATCTGCGAACGGCTCGGCGGGTTTGACGGATGGTAGTTCTGGCCACGCATACGCCGTTGACTCGCGTCCTGCCCGGACCACAAGCGGCGGCAATTTGCGTGATCATATCATTGTCCGTTTGAGCGATCGGTGCAGGCGTCATGGCTTGCACCGATGTTGCAATCGAAAGCGCAAAACTCGCAATAGCGAACAGCTTGATCATTTCTTGTCCTCCTTGACCCGCGATCAGTCCGCGTCCCTCCGCCGGGATGACAGGCGCGCAGGTTGTTGCGGTGCCCCATTGAATGCTTTCAGCGCCCATCATCGGGCGCTTGAGGCAGATCAATAGTCCCGCACGACCGGCGGGTCAGCTGCGCGCCGACGAGGTGATCGCTGGGAGTGAAGAATGAACTTCAATAAGCGTGCGTTCGCTTTTTCTGTTTTATGGACCATAATTTTAGCGGTGCTGATGGTCTGGCTATATGGTGTCGTTCATCATTGACGCGCTGCCGGTCCACACATTGGCCTGCGGTTGCAGTTTGCCCCCTCAGTCCAGATCAAACGCAGTTGGCGGCTGGGGCGTTTGGTCGCCCGAATTACGCGCCTGAGCGTTCTGGCGCGCTATCACGCGCAACTCAAATCCCATCGCGCCGAGAACGTGTAGGACTGTGCTGAAATTGGGATGCTTCTCTTCTCCGGCGAATGCGCGATAGAGGCTTGTCCTTTCGATGCCAGCACGGCGCGCGAGGTCTGCAATGTTGTGCTGCCGAGTGGCTGCCCCAATTGCGTGACAGATCTCCACGATGTCGCCGGTCTCCAATGCGCCATTGATGCGTTCTGCGATCACTCTGCGATTTGTTCGAGATGATCTGATGGATTGCTTCGCAATCATGCGGACATACGCCTTCTAACAAAAAGGCCGGGCAAACCTGCCCGGCCTATTGTGCTGACAAAAACGTCTAGAAGAAGGTCAGTATTTCGCCGCGACGGGAGGATAGCCGTAGCCGCCGAAGCGGTAGTTGAAGCGCACTGTGACCATATCAACGTCCTGACTAACCCGATCGCCGAGGAGGGTGGCCCC